>NZ_JAIHAO010000001.1:0-183711 GCF_020054765.1 Caloramator sp.
TACTCTCCCCAATCTAACTTATCTTTCTAAAATAACTCTCAAACAAGATAGGACAGGCATTCTAACCGAATACCCGCCCCAACAATTGACAAAGAGCCTAAATAATATTATATTACTGGGTTGTTGAAGATTGTTGACTTGATGTTTCACTATTTTGTTGAATTTTATTTAATCCAAAATACTCATCATAAATATCCTTAACTACACTCGCACAGGAGTACCCGTGTGCAGCATTATAAACTAATACTACAACTACTATTTGTGGATCACTAATAGGAGCAACACCTACATATACTCCATTTGCAACAACCCCATCTGCACTTGCTTTTTTAGCCATTTCACTTGAAAGTGTATTGAATAATTGGACAGTACCTGTTTTTCCACCTGTTGGAATAGGATAATTTCTAAAAACACTTGCTGCAGAACCTTCTTCATTAACTTTTTGCAATCCCTGCATTACTGCATTATAAGTTTCTGGTTTTATTTCAACTTTTTCTAATACTTCTGGTTCTACCTTATACTTTGTAGAGCCATCAGGATTCAATATTTCTTTAACTAAATGCAGTCTATATCTATTTCCTCCATTGACTACAGTCATATAAAACTGAGCAAGCTGTAGTGGTGTAAATTGGTTTTCTCCCTGTCCTATTGATGCACTTAGTAGGTCAGACAATCTCTTTGCTTCTGCTATAAATTGTTTATAAACACTGTTTATATATTTTTTTTGATTTTCACTAAGTCCTGCTAATCTTGTATCATCCAAATTCTCATTTAGAAACATTTCTCTTATATCTGATAATATCTTGTCATCTTCTTTAATTTTTAGTCTTTCTCTAATAACTTTTAAATACTTACTAACATAAAGTTGCTTTCTTCTCTCAATACTACTTGCTTGACCAAACCTTTCACCAATTTCAATTCCTGTTGCTGAATTATTGTCCTCTCTTATAAAATTATATTTTTTAACCCATTTATCAAATTTTTCCCATCCCATTTTCTGTGCAACTGCGTAATAAAAGTAATTACAGGACACCTGTAATGCTTTAGCAACGTTGACTGGTCCGTGTGTTGAATGCTTTTCATTCCATATCCAACAATTACCTTTAAAACCCGGCAATTCTCTATACATACCCTTATCTACAATAATTGTATTAGGAGTAATTATCCCCTCCTCCAGTGCCGCAATAGATGTCAGTAGTTTGAAAGTTGAACCTGGAGGAACTAAAGATTTTGTAGCATAATTATATAATGGCTTTGGTACTATATCAAGTTTTAATACGTCATAATAATATTTTTGTGTCTCTGTTAAAAATTTTTCTGGTGTAAAAATACGTAGTCTTGTCTCTTCTTCCTTTACTGTACCAAACTCTGCAAATAGATTTGGATCAAAACTTGGTTTACTCACTAATGCAAGTATCTCACCTGTTTTTACATCAGCAACCACAACTGCCCCCCTATTTGCATAGGGCCTTTTAGTCCCATCCACCTTACCTTCCTGTAAGTTTTTAAAAAGCCTATCTAATGATTCTTCTGCTACTTTTTGTAGATTATATTTTATTGTTGTAACAATTGTATCACCTGGTATTCCCTCTACTTCACCTATTAATTTTAACTGATTACCAAATTTATCAACCGTAATATACTTTTCTTTTGGTTCTCCTCTAAGAGATGCACCATATTCATTTGTAGTTATATTTTCAAATTTAGCTTCAAGACCTGTAGCTCCAATCCATTCATTGTTAATATCGTATCCTAAACTTTTATACTGTTCAGCTTTGTCTTCTCCGGCTCTACTTAGGTATCCTAATATATGCGAGGCAAAATCTCCATTTGGATAATATCTTAAAGGTTCTTCATTAAAGGATATATTAGGTAGTTCCTCTGACTTTGCTGCTATATAAAAGGCTGTTTTTCTTGATACGTTTTTAGCTATCTCAACAGGTTTGTATTTATAAAATCTATTTTTTTCAATTAACAATCTCAAAACTAAAACATCTCTTGCCTCCTGCAGGCTCATATTTTCAACAAAACTATAGTTATCTTCATTTTTATTCGATATCTTATATTTTACAAATAACTCATATAAAGTATGCTTTGCATCTAAATCTAAAGACAAATTATAATCTTTTTTAAATCTTTCTTCCTTTGCCTTTAGAATTTTTTGTCTTCTTTCTTCTATTTTCTTTAACTTTTCCTCTTCACTTACATTATCGTTTAAATCTAAATCCTCTTCCGACACATAAACAGCAAAATCAAATTCAACCTTATCGTTATAAACCTTAATTGGTAGGGTATCTAAAATCAATTTTTCATAGTCTGGCGTTTCATTCTTTAAAACTCTTATTACCTTTAAAAGAACCTTTGGAATATCCTTTTCGGGTACAACCTTTCTATTATCTGTATATATTATATTAAAACTCTGTATATTAGTTGCAAGTTTAACACCTTCTGATGTTAATATCTCTCCTCTTTGTGGTTTTTCACTATAAACTCTACTAAAAACCGCTTCTGCCTGCTGACTATAATAATCCCCATTTATCAATTGTAAGAACGCTAACCTTAATGCTAAAGTTAGAAACATCATAATTAATATAAATGTAAAGTATTTTATTCTATTTTTCTTCATTAAACCACCTACTTAAAACTTCCAATCCTTTTTTAATTTTTCGGACATATTTATTCTTTTAACAGCGTTATACACAAAAGGACATATAGCCGCATTTAAAATTATTTCATAAATAAATAATATAAAAACCTTTTCATAACTATAATTTAATATACCTGATGGATATATAAAAATAAAACCAAGTATAAATTTAATCAATGTTGATAAACAAGTAAGTAATATTGGGATTATTATTGTGTCCTTGTAAATCTTATTTTCTATTAAATTGACAACAAAAGAAACAATTACATAAATTAAAGTATTGATTCCAAAAATATAAGGAAAAAAGGCATCTTTTAAAATGCCTATTGGTAAAACTACAAATATCAATTCTACTTTATCAAGAAACATAGATATACTCACAATATAAATTAACAGTATATCTACTTTTATACCAAAAATGCTAAAATTCATAAATAGAGCATTTTGTAATATTAAACATAATAAACCAATCAATACAAAAGTAATACTTCTTTTCACAGTACTTTCCCCTTTATTTAACTAAAACTTGTACCTTTCTAATTTTGGAAAAATCTACAGCTGGTTTTATATATGCTGTTTTTGATAAATTGATCTTTTCATATTCAATTCTTTCTATAGTTCCAACAATAATACCGCTTGGTACTAAAACATCTGCATTTGTTGTTATATTACTTGTTATTACAATATTACCTTTATCTGCTTTAGTTTCACTTGGCAAAAATTGAATTTTACAAAAATTATCGTTGTTACTTCCAATTAATAACCCATCATCGCCTGTTTCGTTAATTGTAACGGGCATTTTTAAATTTTCATCTAAAATTGTCATAACCTTTGATGTTGTAGCATTTACTTCAACAACTTTACCTACTAAACCGTCTGCTGCTCTAACATAACAACCTTTTTTTACACCATCATTAGATCCAACATCCAATATAACAACATTAAACCAATTATCTCCAACTCTACCAACAACATTTGCTGATATATATTTGAAATTATTATCATTTTTGTATTGTAATAGTTTATTTAATTCGGTATTTTCGGATTTTACTTTTTCATAATCTATTAATTTTAGTTTTAAATCCTGAAGCTGACTTTTTAGCTCAATATTTTCTTTTCTCAAAGTTGAAATTGAAGATAAAAATGAAAAAATATTATAAATTCTTTGCCCCGCATTGTATACTTGTTTTTGTATTGGGGCTATAGCTGAACTTATTACCCCTTGTATAGCCCCCTCATTGCTTCTATTATTTGCAGTAATTCCAATAAAAATTGTCAGTACAAGGCAAAGAACAAGTATTATAGTTAACAACCTGTTCTTTAAAAAATCCATTTAGCTCCCTCTTTCTTTATTATCTATTCTTTTGTGGGAAACCAAAGCCTTTATTTAAACCTAATTTATCAATATTATCAAGAGCCTTACCTGCACCTATAGCAACACAGTCAAGTGGATTTTCTGCAATATGAACAGGCATATGAGTTTCCTTATTTATTAATTTATCTAATCCCTTTAAAAGAGCTCCACCGCCTGTTAACATTATTCCCTTATCCATAATATCTGCAGCAAGCTCTGGTGGAGTTTTTTCAAGTGTCGATTTTATTGAATCTATTATTGCTGCAACTGGTTCCTTTATTGCCTCTCTAATCTCTTCTGATGATATTGTTATTACCTTTGGTAACCCTGATATTAAATCCCTTCCCTTTATGTCCATTGTTGTTTCTTCTTCATCTGGGAAAGCTGACCCAATCTCCATTTTAATCTGTTCAGCTGTTCTTTTACCAATCATTAAATTATATTCCTTCTTTATATATTGTACGATTGACTGATCAAGCTCATCACCTGCTATTCTAAGAGACTTGCTTGTAACTATTCCTCCAAGTGAGATAACTGCAACCTCAGTTGTTCCTCCACCTATATCTACAACCATACTTCCTGTAGGTTCGCTAACTGGAAGACCTGCACCTATTGCTGCGGCCATAGGTTCCTCCATTAAATAAACTTCCCTTGCACCTGCATGTTTTGTAGCTTCTTCTATAGCTCTTTTTTCAACTTCTGTTACACCAGATGGAAAGCAAACAACTATTCTTGGCTTCACAAACGAACTATTATTTGTTACTTTTCTTATAAATTTATTTAACATTGTTTGTGTAACATCAAAGTCTGCTATAACTCCATCCTTAAGAGGTCTTATTGCAACAATATTACCTGGTGTTCTACCTATCATTTCCTTAGCTTCATCTCCAACTGCCAGTACCTGCTTTGTATTATCATTTCGTATAGCAACAACTGATGGCTCCCTTAAAATTATTCCCTTACCCTTTAAATATATCAAAGTATTTGCAGTTCCTAAATCAATTCCCATATCTTTTGAAATGCTAAATAATCCCATATTTCATACTCCTTTCATGATGTCATATTATATTTTTTTCTTTAAAGCTTAAATAATTTATATCTCCAATTATAATATGGTCTAAAACTTCAATTCCAATTATTTTTCCTGCCTCAATTAATCGCTTCGTAATATTTATATCCTCTTGACTTGGAGTTACATCTCCTGAAGGATGATTATGGCATAATATAATCGAAGCAGAACTAACTTTAATTGCCTCTATAAAAACTTCTCTTGGATGTACTACTGATGAATTTAAACTTCCTATTGATATATCCTTTATTTGTATAACATAATTTTTTGTATTTAAAAATATAACTCTAAAATGCTCCTTTGATAGAAATCTCATCTCATCCATTACAAGAATAGCAACATCTTCAGGTGAAATTATTTTAACTCTGTTATTGCCTTTAAATGAATTTAACCTTTTTCCTATTTCAACACAAGCTTTTATTTCACATGCCTTAGCAAGACCTATTCCCTTTATTTTGCTAAGTTCATATACAGAACTTTTTGCAATAAATGTTATTCCTCCATAATGCGTAATTAATCTTTTAGCTAAATCAAGTGCACTTTCTGACTTAGTACCAGTACGCAATATTATTGCTAAAAGTTCTTGATTTGATAGGACTTCTTCACCATATTTCAAAAGTCTTTCTCTTGGTCTTTCATTAATGGGGATATCTTTAATTTTAATTGAATAACAGTCCATATTATCCTTCTCCTTAAAACAAATTTATCCCCATCCTATTAATTATATCATATAATTTACTTAATGGTAAACCAACCACATTAAAATAGCATCCATCTATTTTTTCTACAAATAAACCTCCAAATCCTTGAATAGCATAAGCACCAGCTTTACCAAAGGGTTCATTGGTTTGAATATACCATTTTATTTGTAAATCACTTAATTCTTTAAAGTATACGTATGTACAAGAATAATCAACAATACATTCACTTTGATACATAACACATACTCCTGTGTAAACCTCGTGGCGATCCCCACTTAAAAATTTAAGCATTTTTAAAGCATCCTCTTCATCAGAAGGCTTTCCAAGAACTCTTCCATCTTTATAGACTATAGTATCAGCAGCAATAATTAAGGCTTCATTATTAACTTTTTCTTTTACATCTAAAGCCTTATTATAAGCAAAACTTTTAACAAGTTCAATAGGATCATTTAAATTTATTTCTTCTTTAAAGTCAGATGGAACAACATCAAAATTTAAATTTAAATTTTTTAACAATTCTATTCTTCTTGGAGATGACGATGCTAAAATTATTTTCATTTGTATCACCTAACTCTTTTTATAAAAATAATACCTAATATTAAACCCAGTATAGTAAATAAATTTAATTTCAAATTAAATCCTAATATAAAATTAAAAAACAAAAGGTCAATAATTATGGGCTTTTGAGTTCCTATAACTAACTCAGTAGTTAAAAAACTCAAACTTTTAATTTTAGATAGAGCCATATATATAGCTTCCCCTGCTAATACACAAAGAAGTAATACAAAAAAATCAAATATTTTTTCCTTTGTTTTACCCATAAATTTCCCCCTCTTAAATGTTGACAAAAAATAATAATTTTAATCATATCACAAATAAGTTTATCATTTAAAAATATTAACTACAATACCTATATCTATATTAATAAAAATTTAATATTTAGTCTGAACAACGTTATAATAATTCATACTTTTAACAATATAATAAATAACTTTATCTTGATTATTGCTTTTAATGGCTTCTTGATAATCTGTTAAAATATTAATTACATCATTTATATTGTTATCGTCTTTATATTTATTATAAAACTCCTTTAGCAAATCATTAAACTGTTCTCGAGAAACTTGTCCATCTTTTACCAATATTTGAGCTATGATTAGTTTGTTTATATCATCTGTTGTCTTTTCAACCTGTTGATTATTTTTATAGTTGATATCTAACTGTCTTATAATTGAATTTATACGTTCTTTTTCAAGTTCCAGCTTTTTATTTTTAATAGAGTTTAAATCTGTAGATACATCCGTTATAACTCTATAAATATCGTTATCTTTATAGTAATGACCATACACACCTATTTTATTCAGTTCTTGAATCATACTCTTTGCGTTTGTTTCATTTGTAAAAACACCAACTTGTAATAGATAAACTTTATTTGCTTTATTAAGTGTAATTGTATTTACATCATCATTTTTTATATTGAATTTTGGTAGTATTATAAAATTTGTTATGGCCCAACCCACCATTATTGATACTATTGGTATTATTAATATAAAATATAAAATACCTAATTCAAACTTTGATAAACCATTCTTTTTTAATTCTAACCTTGTGTATCTCATCTTATCCCCTCCTTTATTTCAATTAAATTATATTTAATTAAGTAAGAAATTATTATATTTTTTATATAAAATTATCTTTGAACATAAAAAAATAAAGCCTTTAATAGGCTTTATTTTAATATTCTAACTGCTCCTCTATATCTTTCATTATAATATCCTGAATTTAGTGATGATATAGTTACTCCCTTTTTAGTCGATGACGCATGTATAAACTTTCCATTACCTAAATAAATACCAACATGAGAAATGCCAGCACTTACTGTTTCAAAAAACACAAGATCTCCTTTTCTAAGATTATCCTTTGACACAGCTAATCCTACTCTTGCCTGCTGACTTGCTGTTCTTGGTAAAACTACACCCATTTTTTTGTAAACATATTGTACAAAACCTGAACAGTCTAAACCATTAGTTGTTGTTCCACCATAAACATACCTTACTCCAAGCAGTGACTTTGCTATGTCTTCAACTTGTTCAACATTTCCTACTGCAATTACTGAACCTGAACCTCTTGAATATATTCTTCCCATTGATGCTGTTCTTTTAATTGTCTTTTTCTTTTTTTGTACACTTACCTTCTTATTATTTTTCCTTTGTACAACAACTTTTTTATTTTGCTTTGTTGTTTTTGCTGCTTGTACATCAAAAATTGGAACTGCTGTTAATACTAACGTTAATGTCAAAGTAAATGACAGCATTTTTTTATTTAACATCCAATACACCATCCCTTCTTCGCCTCCGGAGTTAGCTGACGGGTTAGGAAGAAGGTATCCCCACTAATTAATAGCTTCACCCCAATTATTGGTTCCTCCGTACTCTAATGAGATTCGGCAATCTAAATTTTGTATAAAATATATTATACTATAAAAAATTAAAACTTCAACATTAATAACCTAAATCTTCTTTGACAATTATTACTATTCCCCTGCCCTTTACATTTTGCCTATAGGTAATCACATAATGATTACATATTCTATCACTTGAATTACAATCCATACAGTATCCAGTTTCACAACAAGGGGTTCGCCTATTTAACCTTTTTGCATTAATAGGAGAAGCATAATTTCTCACTCTATCATATGCCTCATCTAAATCCTTGACAATTTTATTCTTACCTACTAAAACTATAACCTTCTTAGGTCCAAAAATCATAGCTGCAACTCTATTGCCTGTTCCATCAAGATTAACTAACTCCCCATTTTCTGTTACAGCATTGCTGCTTGTTATGTAATAATCAGCAAAAAAAGTTTCTCTATATAAATTACCTATCTCATCTCCTGTTAAACCTTCTTTATATCTATCTAAAAGTACTACATCCTTTTTCCTTAAATCCTCTAATATCCCTGAATTAACCAAAGTCATTGAACCACCAAAGGACACTTTGCTTTTATCTTGTATTAATTCTAAAACCTTCTCCTTCATTTCTTCAACATTATCTACAACATATACTTCATAGTTATTTTTCTCCAGTGCTTTTTTTGTCCTTTCAATTTTTTTATCATAATACCAATTAGTATTATAATCCATATTATCCTCCCCTTCTTTTTGTATATATATATGAATTAGATACTCTATCTTGATAATTTAATTTTCGATTGAAATTATATCCATTTTTTTCCCAGAATTCATCACATTCACAACTGTCATTTACAATTACATTAAAAACCCTAACATTATAGACGTGATATAAGTATTCTTCAAAATTCTTTAATATCAAATTTCCTTCTTCTTGTTCTAATAAATTTTTCTTTAAATAAAGAGCCATTAGCCAAGATTCCAGTTCTCCCTTTACTTCTAATCTCCCCTTTAAAATACCAATTAACTCATTTTGACTGTATATACCACAAAAATATTCCATAGAATTTATTAGAGTCTCAATATACCTTTTTTTAATATAGTCAAAATTCAAATCATTGTCGTAATACAATTTATGCTTACCGTTTAGTTCTTTTAAAAAAACGTATATACTATTTAAGTCCTTTTTGTTTATTGATTTTATGGTTAATTCTCCCTCATTTATTAAAATTGGTATCATAATATCACCTAAAAATAATTTATATTTTATTAATTCTCCAAAAAAGTAAAAATTCCTTCTATGCTTTTAACAACAAACATTATGTTTTTTATAGTTAAAAAATTATAATAAACAATTTTAAATTCCAAATTGCATTAGTTTTTTATTTTACAATTTTTAAAGGATACACTCCAAAATACAGCCTTCTTTCTTAAATAATTTTCTAACAAGAAAGGACAGGCATTCTAATCGAATACCCGCCCCACAATCGACAAAGAGCCAAAAATGAAAGGCCCTTTAACAAAGGCCTTTTTTATCACCATTGGTGCGGAGAGCGGGACTTGAACCCGCACGGGATACCCACACGCCCCTCAAACGTGCGCGTCTGCCGATTCCGCCATCTCCGCTTACTCATATATTTTAACATTTTAATTACTATTTGTCAATATCCGTATAAATATATTGATATAAATTATAGTATTTTTTAATTTTTTTTACATAATTTTTTGTTTCACTAAATGGAATCAAATCAACGTCAAAGTCATTTCCTAATGACTGAATCCATCGATTTACATTTGTAGAGCCTGCATTATATGCCATTAGTGCAAGCTCTATATTTCCATCATATTGATTTATCATTCTCTTTAAATAAAAACATCCATATTTTATGTTCATTTCTGGTTCAAATAGTTTTTCATTTTTATAGGTTTTATCATTCATTAAATCCGCAATATACTCCCCTGTTTTTGGAGTAATTTGCATAAGCCCAACAGCACCTTTTTTGGATACTGCATTTTCATTAAAGTTGCTTTCTGCTTTAATTACTGCAAAAACCAACATTGAATCGATATTATATTGTTTGGAATACTTATAAACCAGATTATTATACTTTAAAGGAAAAATACTCCTTAAAATCGCTTTATGGTTTATTGCCATCAATACAATTAATATTAAGCATAAAAGCCTTAAAACTTTATTCATTACTTCCTCCATTAAGTGCTATGTTTAATAATATGTCTACTTGCTCATAAGTATATCTTAATTCTCTTGAATTGTTAATTATAAAATCAGCTAATTTTATTTTTTCCTCAATAGGCATCTGGGCATTTATCCTTTTAACTGCATCCTCTTCACTTATTTTATCCCTCTCAATTAGTCTTTTGATTTGTGTTATTTTATCAACATAAACAAGCCATTTAATATCGCATATCTTATACCAATTACTTTCAAACAAAAGTGCTGCATCAATTATACATACTCTTTTGTTCATTTTACAAACTTCATCTACTCTTTTTTTAATTTTTTCATAAATAATTGGATGAGTAATCTCATTTAATTTTTTTAATTGATCATTATTACTAAATACAATTTGTGCAAGTTTTTTTCTATTGATTGTTAAATCTTCATTTAGTATATCTTTTCCAAACTCATCTACTACAATTCTATATGCCTTTTCCCCAATCTGATAAATCTCTCTTGAGATTAAATCTGCATCTATAACATCTAATCCCCTTAAAATTAAGTAATTAGAAACTGTAGATTTACCGGAGGCAATTCCTCCAGTTAATCCTATTATTTTCATAAAATCACCTACTTAGCTTTGTACCAGTTATTTGCCCATTTTATATCAACAATTAGTGGAACCTTTAACTCAACACAATTCTCCATTTCAAATTTCACTATTTTCTTCACTTCTTCTATTTCTTCTTTATGAACTTCTAAAACCAATTCATCGTGAACTTGTAAAATAATTCTTGATTTTAATCCCAATTCTTCTAACTTTCTATAAACATTTACCATTGCAATTTTAATTATATCAGCTGCTGAACCCTGTATTGGAGTATTCATTGCTAATCTTTCTCCAAGCATCCTTATATTTCTGTTTGATGAATTAATTTCGGGTATAAACCTTATTCTATTAAATATTGTCTTTACATACCCATTTTCTTTTGCTCTTTTTATTACATCATCAAGATACTTCCTAACTCCAGTATATCTTGCAAAATAATTTTCTATATATTCCTTTGCTTCCTTTCTTGAAATTTTTAAATCCTGTGCCAATCCAAAATCACTTAATCCATACACTATGCCAAAATTGATAGCTTTTGCTCTACTTCTTTGTATTGCTGTAACTTCATCAATTGGTATATTAAAGACCTCTGATGCTGTTCTTTTATGTATATCCTCACCATTTTTAAAGGACTCAATTAAATTTTCATCACCTGAAATATGTGCAAGCAATCTCAATTCTATTTGAGAATAATCAGCTGTTAAAATTACATAATTATTATTTTCAGGTTCGAAGGCACGTCTTATTTCTCTTCCCTGTTCTAATTTTATAGGTATGTTTTGAAGATTAGGATCAGTACTTGATATTCTTCCTGTAGCAGTAATCATTTGATTAAAATTCGAATGAATCTTTCCATCTGCTTGTACTGCATTCATTAATCCATCGATATATGTTGTCTTAAGTTTTACAAGTTGTCTATATATTATAATTTTTGATACAATTTCGTGTTTATCCCTTAATTCTTCAAGTACTTCAGCATTAGTAGAGTATCCTGTTTTTGTCTTTCTAATAACTGGTAAATTTAATTTTTCAAATAAAATAACCCCTAATTGCTTTGGTGAATTAATATTAAATTCTTCACCAGCTATGTCATAAATCTCTGAAGTCAATTTATCAATTTCTTCTGATAGTTTAAACCCTATATCTTTTAATACTTCCTTGTTTATCCTAAATCCATAATGTTCCATTGATGCTAAAACTTCAATTAATGGAATTTCTATTTCATATAACAATTTTTCAAGGGAGTATTCTTTTATCAATCTTAGCTTTTCTTCAATTAGTTGCTTCATTAAACTAACAAAAATTGGTATATGCTCATTTTTCAATTCATTTTCATTTATCCTCAATAAATTGGCTATTACCTTATTATTTGAAGAAAAATCATCTGAAGGATTTAATAAATATAATATTATTCCTAAATCATTTTTAAGCCCTTTTAGATTTATACCATAAGCCCTAAGCCTATTATATAATGCCTTTGCATCATATGTATTTTTTTCAATATTTTTATCCTCAAATACCTCCTTAAATTCCTCTAAATGATTTCCTCTTATTGCATAACCATTTTCAAATATTAATATATCTTCTTCTTTTACATAATAAAAATAAATTTCATCTTTGTCTTTTAAAAATAGTTTTAATTCATCAATATTAAAATTCAACTCAACTTTTTTGACTTCATCTTTATTTTGATCTTCAACGTTTGGTACCTTATTAATTAAACTCTTAAAATCTAATTCCTCAAATATACCTATAACCTTATCATAATCACACTTCTCTATATTCATTTCATCAAGATTGAAACTTATAGGAACATTTTTATTAATAGTAGCTAATTTTTTACTCAAGAAAGCTTGTTCTTTATTATTTATTAAATTTTCTTTGACTTTTTTAGCTGTTATCTTATCTATGTTTTCATATATATTCTCAATAGTACCAAATTCACTTAATAATTTCATTGCCGTTTTTTCACCTATACCTGGCACACCAGGTATATTATCTGAAGTATCACCCATTAAACCCTTTAAATCAATAATTTTATCAGGTTCAAAACCATATTTTTGTATAATAGCTTCTATATCATATACTTCCAAGTCAGTAATGCCTTTTTTTGTTATTAATACCTTTGTAAAATGCGATACTAATTGTAAAGAATCCCTATCTCCAGTTAATATGTATATTTCAAAACCTTCTTGTTCAAATTTACTACTCATTGTTCCAATAATATCATCAGCTTCATAACCTTCTATCTCATATATACCTACATTAAAGGCTCTTAACAATTCCTTTGCTATTGGAAATTGTTCTGAAAGCTCATCAGGCATTTTTTTTCTGCCTGCTTTGTATTCCTCATATTCAATATGCCTAAAAGTTGGAGCCTTCTTATCAAAAGCTGCTGCAATATAATTAGGTTTTAAATCTTTTATAATTTTTAAAAGAATTACCGATAATCCATAGACCGCATTAGTATGTTTCCCTTCGCTATTGTTCATTGGTGGTAACGCATAAAAAACTCTATTCATTAAACTATTACCATCTATTATTAGCAGTTTATTACTCATATCCATTATTCACACTCCATTTTCTTTTTTTAATATAATAACACTATATTAAATATTCTTCAATTAGTTATTAACTATAGAAATATTTTTAAATATTGATATAATATAATTGAAAAGGAGGTATTTTTAGATGCAGATTTTATATCAAATATTTTTAATTATTGTTTTAACTATAATTTCGTTATCAATTTTTAATGTGTCAAAACCCTACTTAATTAATTTTTTTAAGGGTAAAAAATGGCTACTTTTTCTATTGATTGCATTTACATTATTTTTCCCATTTATTTTTAAAGCATATTACATAAAATCAATTACTCTACAACTTCTTCAAACAACTTTATTTGTTGTGTTTTTCTTAACTTATTTTGAATTAATAAGATTAGCTAAAATTGAAAAACAAAAACCTGTTATAGGTCGTCCAAAACCAAAACCAAATAGAATAAAAAAAGGCAGTAAATGATTCTGCCTTTTTTATGATTAATATAACCAATTTAATCTATTGACAAAAATATATAAATATGCTAATATCAAATTGTTCTTGCCGAAGTGGTGGAATTGGCAGACGCGCCGGACTCAAAATCCGGTGGGGTAACACCCGTGCGGGTTCGACCCCCGCCTTCGGCACCAAAGGCTGCATTAGCAGCCTTTTATTTTTTAACACTTGAAAAAATTAGCCTACTTTTGCTAAAATTTATTTTGTGTAATTAATAGAAAACAAAGAAAGGAAGATATATATGAAGCTTGGTATTGTAGGATTACCTAATGTTGGTAAAAGTACTCTTTTTAATGCAATAACTCAAGCTGGTGCCGAATCAGCTAATTATCCCTTCTGTACAATTGAGCCAAACGTTGGTGTTGTTGCTGTACCTGATAAAAGACTTGATGTGCTTGCAAATATGTATAACCCAGAAAAGGTTACCCCTGCAATAGTTGAGTTTTACGACATAGCAGGTTTAGTAAGAGGTGCAAGCAAAGGTGAAGGTCTTGGAAATAAGTTTTTATCTCATATAAGAGAAGTAGAAGCAATAGTTCACGTTGTTAGATGTTTTGAAGATACAAACATTGTTCACGTTGAAGGGTCAGTTGACCCTATTAGAGATATTGAAACAATAAATCTTGAACTAATATTTTCTGATATGGAAGTTCTTGATAGAAGAATAGATAAGACAAGAAAAACAGCAAGATCAGGTGATAAAAAAGCTCAAGAGGAGCTCAATTTTATGGAAAGACTAAAGGCACATCTTGAACAAATGAAACCTGCAAGAACTATTGAAATGACTGATGAAGAGAGAGAATTTTTAAAGCAATATTTTTTACTAACCTCAAAACCAGTTCTATATGTAGCAAATTTATCTGAAGATGACATAATAAATGGATATGACAATAACAGATTATTAAATAAAGTAATAGAATATGCAAAAGCTGAAAATTCGCAAGTAATACCTATTTGTGCAAAACTTGAAGAAGAAATATCAATGCTATCCGATGATGAAAAACAAGAATTTTTAAGTGATTATGGACTTGAAGAACCTGGATTAAATAAGTTAATTAGAGCCAGCTATGATTTACTTGGTTTAATTAGCTTCTTAACAGCTGGTCCAAAAGAAGTTAGAGCTTGGACAATAAGAAAAGGAACTAAAGCTCCTCAGGCTGCAGGAAAAATACACTCAGATATTGAGCGTGGCTTTATACGTGCAGAAGTAATTTCTTTTGAAGACTTAGTTGCAAATGGCTCAGAAACTGCTGCCCGTGAGAAGGGACTTATCAGGCTTGAAGGAAAAGAATATGTTGTGCAAGATGGAGATGTAATTGTATTCCGTTTCAACGTCTAAGAATAGGCTGCAAACGCAGCCTATTCTTATTGTTGACAAACCTAATTGTTAGCTAAAGTATGAAAAAGCCCCATGAAAGGATTTCAATAGGCTCTTTCATGAGCTTTAGCAATTGTTGCTTTTCGACTTTGAAAAAGTCCGTAATTCGGCACAGAACGTGCCGAGCCGAGCGGCCATCAGGACGATAGCATCGCGAGGGTAGGACTTTTTCAAACAAAGAAAAGCTTAAAATTGCTTAGCGAATGAACAGATGCCAAGAAATCCTTCATGGGGCTAATCAATATATAACGTTTTCAACAACCTATTCTTTTTTATTTTTAATTTCCTTTAACTTTTCAATTCTTTTTAAAATTTTCTCTTCTATCAAATCAAAATTTTTATTCTTTCTTCCCTTCTTAAATGTAGGTTCAAGCATTATATCAAAGCAATCT
This sequence comes from Caloramator sp., assembly GCF_020054765.1. Classification (NCBI taxonomy): domain Bacteria; kingdom Bacillati; phylum Bacillota; class Clostridia; order Eubacteriales; family Clostridiaceae; genus Caloramator; species Caloramator sp. Next base: position 15,796 of record NZ_JAIHAO010000001.1, read on the forward strand.
TCAACATTAGTTACTGTATATATACTAAACATATTTTGTTTAACAGCTTCAATTATATCATCATCAAGCACTAAATCATCTAAATTTGATTCAGGTATAATAACACCTTGTGTTCCATCTAATCCATAAAGCCTGCAAATATCAAAATATCCTCTTATTTTTGTATTAACACCTCCAACTGCTTGAACAGTACCTTTTTGATTTACTGACCCTGTTATTGCAATTCCCTGATTAATTGGTACTTCAGCTAAACTTGATATTAAGGCTACAGTTTCAGCTAATGTAGCACTATCTCCATCAATTTCACCATACATTTGTTCAAAACATATACTTGCATTAAATGATAAATTATTAACCTTACCAAATCGTTCACCTATATAACCTGTTAAAATTAATATAGCTTTATTAAATATACTTCCACTTAAACCAACCTCTCTATCAATATTAATAATATTACCTACTCCACTAAAAGTGTTAACAGTAACTCTATTTACTCTTCCAAATTCATAATCTCCATAATCAATAACTGATAATGCATTTACTTGCCCTACCTTGTAGCCCTTAACATCTATTAGATATTTATTATTTTCATATAGTTCTATAACTTCATCTCTAATTAGGGAATTCCTTTTCTCCTTCTTTATTAATGCAGCTTTGATGTCATCTTGATCTATAAACTTTCTCTTATTATTCTTTGCTATATGATTAGCTTGTTCAAGAACTTCTAAAATATTTGAAATGTTTGACGTTAAATACTTTTTATTCTCAGAAAGCTTTTTAGAATAATAAACAAGTTCCTGTACACCCTTGTAGGTTATATCCTTAAACTTTTTTTCATCAATTAAATATTTTATTAACTTTAAAAAGCAATTTATATTATCATAATTATCTTTTATCTTGTTATTAAATTCTGCTTTAATTTTGAAAAGTTTTTTAAAATCCTCATCGTAATTATATAAAAGATAATATATTTCTGGGCTTCCAATCATAATAACTTTTGTCTTAATAGGAATTGCTTCAGGTTTTAAGTTTTCAATAGGTATTATATCAAGTTGATTTTTAAAATTTTCAATTGTAATTTTGCCTAACATTAAAGTTCTTTTTAATGCTTCATACCCCCAAAAACTTTCAAGCAATTTTCGTGCATCAACAACAAGATATCCTCCATTTGCATAATGAAGGCTACCAGGTTGTATCATTGTAAAATCAGTTACTAAATTTCCAGATTTATTTTCATATTCAATTAGTCCTATCAATTTCTGATACTCTGGAGTTTCTTCTATAATTACAGGAGCACCTTCTCCTATATTATTAACAAACACATTTACATCATATCTTGATAAAAATGCCTCCAAAAAATCCTTATCCACATTTTCAATATCAATAAACACATCTAAATTATCTATAATATCATTTTTTAATGAATTAAAGTAATTTACTAACTTATTGTTATAGTTGTATTTATCTATTAGAGAGCTAATTTTATCCTCTATATACAATGTAAAAAAGCTGAATTCTAAATCTTTAAGTTTTTGGTTCATTTCTTTTTTCAAAGCTTTTGTCTTTCTTAAAACTTCATATGCTAAATTTCTTAAATCACTCACATTTTTATTGATCTGTTCTTTCTCTTCATCTGGCAAATCTATATATTCCTGTTCACTCATTTCTTTATTATTACAATTTATTGGTATAAAGGCAAATCCATCATTTGTATATTTGAATATCAATTTTTTTTCCTTTGATTTTTCGTTTAGTTCATCTGCTAAATCTATAATCATTTTTTCATAATAGTCTATCAAATCATTTCTTCTCTTCTCATACTCTTCACTACTAAATAATTCTGTAATTTCTTCACATAATTCATCAACAAATTGATTTAAATCGTTTTTTAATATATTTGCTGTACCTGGCTTTAATTCTATAGCCAATGGCTTATACACATCCTCAAAATTATATACATATATCCAATCAGAAGGTGTTTTTTCATCCTTTGCTCTTTTCTTTAGCAAATCAATTAAATAGCTCCTTTTTCCAATCCCTTCATATCCACAGACATATATATTGTAACCAAACTGCTGAATATCAAGTGCAAAGTTAATTGCATCGATTGCTCTATCTTGATCTATTAATTTGTATTCTGGTTTTATTTCTGAAGTATTCTTAAATTTAGGTAGATTAAATTTTACTGTTAAATCTTCTACAGATAATTTTTTTACTGGTGACATATGCTCACCTCCTTACTTAATATATAATATTCTGAATTTGTTATTTTAAGGATAAAAAAATTAAAAGTCCTCTATTTTTTATATAGAGGACTTTTAAGATAAAATTTATTAATATGCCTTTTCTTCACTTGACTTTCCTATTATCTTTAATGATGAGCTGGCACCTATTCTATTTGCACCTGCTTCAATCATTCTAACTGCATCTTCAAAGCTATGTACTCCACCTGAAGCCTTCACACCTTTTTCACTTCCTACAACTCTTCTCATTAATCTTACGTCTTCTTCTTTAGCTCCCCATTTACTAAATCCTGTTGATGTTTTTACAAAATCTGCCCCTGCTTCAACAGATAGCTTACATGCTATTTCCTTTTCCTCATCAGTTAATAAACAAGTTTCAATTATTACTTTAACTAAAGCTTTACCCTTTGCTGCATTTACTACAGCTTCAATGTCCTTTTTAACATATTCATATTCCTTTGCCTTTAACATTCCTATATTTATAACCATATCAACTTCTTGAGCACCATCTTCTATAGCTTTTTTAGTCTCAAAAGCTTTTACATCTGATGAATTTGCTCCTAATGGAAAACCTATTACTGTACAAACCTTTACATTTGAACCCTTTAATTCATCTGCTGCAAGTTTAACATAGCAAGGATTAATGCATACTGAAGCAAAATTATTTTCCTTTGCTTCACTGCATACCTTTTTTACATCCTCAGGAGTTGTTTCAGCCTTTAGTATTGTGTGGTCAATTATAGATGCTACATATTCCTTTGTAATCATATTATTCCTCCTTTCAAAGTCGCATTTTATATTTTAACTTAAAATAATGAAATTTTCAAATACTTTCTCTCTTTTATTTTAAACTTTATTTTATTTTTAATTCTAAATATGTACTCTCGCTTTTAAATAACTTTTTTTAACAAAATGGCTGTTGACTATTTTGTCAACAGCCTAAAAACTATTCAAACTTAGCTTCTTCCTTTTTTACTTCAACATTATTTGCAGCTGTAGTTGCTGGTTTTGCTGGTGGTATGGGTGGTTTAGGAGGTGCCTTTTTAATAAAAGTACCTCTTACCATTAAATCTTCCTCATCTTCAGCAATCATTATATATTCCTTTGTTAATTCTATTGCTTTTCTAGCACAGAAGTCTTGGCAAAGTTGACAGAAGGTACATTGTCCCATATAAAATTGGAATGTTATTTTATCTCCTTCTTCAACCTTCTCAATTGTTCTTGTAATTGCACCTGGAGCACATACTCTAATACACATACCACAGTTCACACATTTTTCAGGATAAAAGGCAATTTTACCTCTATAGCCCTCTGGAGCTTCCTTTACTTCCTTTGGAAAATTCTCAGTTGAAGGCTTTGAAAACAATGATTTTACAGCTTCTTTTAAATAAGGAAATTTCATTTCATTGCCCTCCTTTTTTCCTTTAATATCTCAACAGCTCTAACAAGTCCTGCCATTATTGCTTCTGGTTTTGGAGGACAACCCGCAATTGATACATCAATAGGTGTATATTTATCTAATGGACCTTCTACACAATAGCTTCCATTAAATACATTACAAGATCTTGGACAAGAACCTAATGAAACAACAACCTTAGGATCTGGTACCTGTGCTAAAGTTCTTATAAGTCTATCTCTTGATTGAGATGTTATTGGTCCTGAAACTACAATTATATCTGCGTGTCTTGGGGATCCAGCAATTTTAAATCCAAATCTCTCAGCATCATATCTTGGAGTTATAACTGAAACAAGTTCAATGTCACAACCATTACAAGAACCCGTATTTAAATGATATAACCAAGCTGATTTTTCAAGTCCCTTCTCTATTAGCTTCTCAAACATTTAAACACCTCCTAAATTACAACCCAAAATAAACAAGTATTAAACTTAAAAATGCAAGGGCTGTAGGGTAAGTCCAATAGAATTTTAAAGTTTGTTCAACTCTTAATCTTGCTGTTATTGCCTTTAAAAGCGTAACTGAGAAGAACATAACAATAATCATTAAAATAAATTGAATTACAGCATCTACTGCAAAAACTCCTGTTCCTGCTCCACTTAAGAAAAGTGTTACAAAAAGTGATGTCATAACAAGCATTTTTATAGCGTGATTTAATTTAAATATTGCAAGCGGAGCTCCACTATATTCAACAAGTGGTCCTTCGCATATTTCTATTTCTGCTTCTGCAATATCAAATGGCAAGCTTCCTACCTTACAAGGAATTACAAGAAGCATTGCAATAAAAGCAGGTATAATAGATATCTTAGTAAATAATGGGCCATTTTGTGCTTGGTATTCAACTATTTGTGCTAATGAAAATGTCATTACCCCATTATTTAAAGCTAATCCTACCTTTTTAGCTATAGCAAGCAGTGATACTACCATAGGTAGTTCATAAGATATTATAGCAACCATTTCTCTTGATATACCAACCCCTGCATAAGGTGAACCTGATGCAGAACCACCAACAATTAGTGCTACTGCAGGTATTGTTAATAGATAGATTACAACTATTAAATCAGCATATGTGCTAAATGGACTAAACTTAAAAACAGGTATAAACAATGATACCGTTATTAAACTTATTAAACCAATTACAGGTGCAGCTAAAAAAGCTTTTTTTGCTGCATTTCTTGGCACTATTGTTTCTTTTCCAAGCAATTTAAAGAAATCGTAAAAAGGCTGTAATATTGGAGGACCAATTCTTTTTTGCATTCTTGCAAGAAGCTTTCTATCTATACCAGATAATATTAATCCCCCTATTACACAATAAATCAAGCCTGGATAAAGCAATATATATAATATTGTTTTTAGTAATTCCACCTTACAGTCCCTCCTTATCTAACAAAAGTAAATACATAGAGTAATATTACTGCTGCTGTTAATACAACAGAGAGGGCATAGTCATTAACCAATCCACTATGAATTTTGTGCATAAAATCAAAGTAGTGTCTGAATTGATATTTTAAGCCCCAGAATAAGTCACTTCCACCAACGTGTGAAAACTCAGCTGATTCACCACTAAAGAATACGTCATACTTTGCATCTTCCTCATCAGCATAGCTGAACTTCTTTGGATTAAATCCACCAAGTACTGCTACTAATGTAAATGCAAGGAGTAGTATTCCGAATAAAATTAGCCATGCAATTGGTTGCCAGTATCCTGCTAATTTATAATCAATAACTGGAGCACTTACTAAATTACTGTAAAATTTTGAAGCAAACTCTTTTCCCATCATAACTTCAACATACTTTGCTGAATTCATAACTGCATTTGCTGCTGGTGTAATTAAATATTTTGTAACAACTGAAGGTACAATACCACCTACAATACATAAAATCGCCATAATCCACATTGGAATTCTCATTGAAAGTGGAACTTCTTCAACATTTTTAAATTCCTTTGGTAATTGTCCAAAGAAAGCAGATTGAGCAACCTTTATAAAAGAAGCTAATGTCATTACGCTTACAATTAATGCTATAATTGTAACAGGTGCATATCCAGCTTCATATGATGCTTGATATATTATCCACTTTGAAACAAAACCATTAAATGGTGGTATACCGCTTATTGAAAACGCACCTATTAAAAAGATTAAAGTAGTTTGTGGCATCCTTTTTGCAAGTCCACCAAGTTTATCAAGGTCGGTAGTTCCTGTTGCATAGAATACTGCACCAGCACAAAGGAATAATAATCCTTTAAATAGTGTATGATTTAATGCGTGGTATAGTCCGCCTGTTATACCAAGTGCAGTTGTTAAACCTATACCTGTTATTACATAACCTATTTGTGATATACTATGGAATGCTAACAGTCTCTTAAAGTCGTGTTGAGCAAGAGCCATAGTTACACCAATAAACATCGTTACTGTTCCCCAGAACACTAATAAAAACTGCATTGACGATAAATTCATACTTTGATATACAACATATATTATTCTTAAAATACCATATACAGCTGCCTTATTAACTATTCCTGAAAATAGCATTGATATTGATGATGGTGCAACCATATATGCATCTGGTGCAACAAAATGTGTAGGAACTGCAAACACCTTTACAGCATAACCAACTATCATTAATGCAAGTGCAAAAATAGTTATAGCTGTATAGTTATTATATAACTCACCTGCAAGTTGTGCCAGATTTAATGTATGGAATTGTGCATAAATAATTACAGTTGCAAGTAGTATTAGCGAAGAACCAATAGAGCCTATAGCAATGTATTTAAAACCTGCCTCAACCGCTTCTGGTCTATCATTTCTAAACGCTGTTAAAGCAACTGATGCAAAAGTCATAATTTCAATCATTACATACATATTGAAAAGGTCTCCAGTAAATATAAAACCCATAACACTTGCTGACATCATTAAGAATAAAACATAGTATTTGTCTTTTCCTGTTTCCCTTTCAATATATCTAAAAGAATAAAGTGCTGATAGAACAATTGAAAGTGATATAAATAAACCAAAGAATAAGCTTAATTGGTCAACCTCAAGACCTATACCAATAGCCCAATCTTTAATAGGCTCCCAATTCCCCATCCAATAAGTTAATATGTTTCCTTCAATTATGATTGGTCTATACATCATTATTGTAAAAATAAATGATAAAAATGTAGCTATTAATACTATTGTATTTCTAAGCATTTCATTTTTTTCTTTTACCAATGCTACTATGAATGCTCCAATGAACAAAGTAATTATAGATAAAATAGGTAAATGTTGTGTCATCCTTTTAACCTCCTTACCTTATCGGTATCAAGAGTACCATAGTGTTTATTAATCATAACTACTAATGCAAGAGCAAGAGCTGTTACACAGGCACCTATAACTATTGATGTAAGAGTTAATGCCTGTGGTACAGGGTCAACAAAGAAGGAGTTTTTATCAAGTTCATTTATTGTAAATATAGGAGCAGTACCCCCTGCTTTAAACCCTATACTTATAAGAAGTAGATTTATTCCATAATCTAATAATCCCATACCTATTACTATTTTCATTACATTTTTCTTTGTAACTATCGTATATAAACCTAACACAATAAGAATTATACACGTTATATAATTCATTAATAACATTTAATCACCCCTATCTATGCTTCTTTATTTCCTAAAAGACCAAACATTAACAATATTAAAAATCCTACGCCAGTTAAAACCTTATAACCAACTGCTGCATTCATTAAAAATATTGTACCTGAACTAAATAGATCTCCTGGATTTCCAATATTAAAGAAGACATTTCTACAGAAATTTGCTGCATAAAATATACCAAGCAATGCAAAGAATGTATACATCAATGCACCAATTGCTTCACTCTTTTTTAACACATTTGGCTTAAAAGTGCTTGATGATTTTTCATATCCATAACCTAAATAAATTAAAACTACAGCTGAAGCAACTATTACACCACCTTGGAAACCTCCACCTGGGCTTAAATGTCCGTGTAGAATTATATAAAGCCCAAGAACTAATCCTATAGGTGTAAAAAAGTCTGCAGCAGATTTAATTATATAATCTTTAACATTTATATTCTTTTTGCTCATATTAATCTGCCCTTCCTTTCATAGCATTTCTTAAAATTACAACAGTACCTGAAATGGCAGTAAACAACACAAAAGATTCACCTAAAGTATCGTAACCTCTAAAATCAAAAACTATTGCTGTAACAGCATTAATTGCGTGAGTTTTATCAATTGTCTGCTTAACCATTAAATTTGCTACTCCATCCGCATCGTTGTAATCATAATTTTTGGGATTATTATATAATTCAACAACATTTACCTTTTCGCCATCAAAGGTTGGTGCTAATTTTGACATTTCCAATGCTGTATAACAACCTATTATTAAAAAAACAGTCAATGAAAAATATGTTAAAAACTTTTTCATTTTCTAACCCCCCTTACTTTTCTAAGGGCTACAATAAATATAACTGGTTGTAGTACAACACCTACTGCAGCCTCTGCAATTGCAACATCAGGTGCATGTAGTAGTATAAACTCAAGTGCAACAAATGAACCTACTGCTCCTAATGCAACAATAGATGACAATAAATCATCGAAATAAACTGTTAAGATGGCTGAAACAAGAGTTCCAATTAAGATTAATATATTTAATAAAACAATATTATTCATTAGGAAAATCCCTCCCATAATCATCACATGTCAATTTTTCAGCTTTAACACCTGATTTATATGCTGCCTTACAAATAGCATGTCCAGCTACTGGATTTGTTATTATTATAAAAATTGCTATAAATAATATTTTTAAAGCCATTGATGTATTTTTTAATGTTAATGCAAAAATAAACCCACCAAGTAATGCACCTAAGGTACCAAGTGTTGCTATATTTGTACTTGATTGCATCCTACAATATGCATCAGGCATTCTTAAAACACCTACAGTACCTGCAAAGGCAAAAAAACAACCTAATATCATAAAAATATAAGCTACATATATCATAGTTTTCCCTCCAGATACTTTGAAATTAATAGTGTTCCTATGAAGCCAAGTATTGCAACAGTTAGTGCAATATCTAAATATATAGCCCTTTTGCTAAATACTGAAAACAGAACAAGTGCAACTACAGTTAATAAATCTATACTATCTGCTGCCACTACTCTATCTACAGCACTTGGCCCTTTAAACACTCTATATGAAAGAACTAATGCTAATAAAATATAAAAAATTGAAACTATAATTAAACTATTCACTTCCAAATCCTCCTTATCCAGTTTTCTAAAGTACCCTTAATAGCATCTCCAGCTTTTTCTCTGTCCTTTTCAGAAACATCAATCCAATGAATATAAAAATAGTGCTTTCCATTTTCTTCAGTTATATCCATTGTAATTGTTCCAGGAGTTAATGTTATCGAATTAGCAAGCATTGACATTCCATATTCTGATTTTAAACCTACAGGCACTTTTACTATTCCTGGATTTACTGGCAAGTTTGGATTTAGTGCTCTTTTAGCAACATCTACATTTGCCTTCCAAAGTTCCTTTAAAAATACAAATATATAAAGAACTAAATTAAAGAATTTTGCTGGATTAAAAAGATGAAAGGCATTTTCATGAATAAAAAATCTTGCTGTCAATACTGCTACTAAAAAACTTACCACAGCACCTGTTATAAGTTCCTGTGTAGTAAATGTCCAAGTAAACAGTATCCAAAATAAGTAGCAAAATATAAAGGTTGAAAATATTGAACTGAATTTTGTGGATTTCAATTAAAGCCCCCCTTACTTTTTAATTTTTTTATTTATTGCATTTTTCAATGCATTAACAAGCTCATCTAAACCTGATTTTGTTTTATTAGATACTCTATATACAGAAATATTTGGATTTAATTCCTTTGCTACATTCTCAACTTTATTGTCATCAAAATCAAAATGTTCCTTCATATCATATTTATTTAAAACTAATATTTCAGATGTTGAAAACATAAGAGGATATTTTTCTACCTTATCATCTCCTTCGGGAATACTTAAGATTGCTACCCTTATATCCTCTCCTATATTAAATTCAGCAGGACAAACTAAATTACCTATATTTTCCACAATAATTACATCTACTTCATCTAAATTAAAATATTCTAATATATGTTTAATTGACATAGCTTCAATATGACAGGCACCGTCGGTATTAAGCTGAACAACTGGTATATCCATCTGTTTTATCTTTTCAGCATCAATTTGTCCTGCTATATCTCCCTCTATTACTGCAATTTTATATTCATTTCTTAATTCCTTTATTAGATTCATTATTAAACTTGTTTTCCCTGCACCAGGTGAACCCATAACATTAATCATAAATATGTTTTTATCATTGAATGTATTTTTTATTTCATTGCTGCAATCTTCATTCCATTCAAGAATCTGTTTTACTACCTTAATTTCCAAATCAATCTACCTCCAAACTGTCTACATAAAATTCTTTTCCAGATGTAATTTTTACATTTAAGCTACCACACTTTCTACATCTTAATCTATGATTTTCAACTTTTGCCTCACTTCCACATTCATTGCATTTTATTTTAGCTTCTACTCTTCTTATGATGAGTTCTGCTCCTTCTGCTATCGTTCCTTTACTTGCAATATCAAAATAGTCCTGAATTAGTTGGGGAAAAACACCTGATAATTCCCCAACTACTAACTTTATTGCATTAACCTTATTAAAATTATATTTTTCGGATTCCTTCTCAACAATTTTAATAATTCCTTCTGTTATTGCTAATTCATGCATTTTATCACTACCTATCTAAGCAAGAGAAGCAAGGGTCTATTGATGCAATAATTAAACCAGCATCTGCTATTGTATTATTCTTTAGCATATATGGAACTGTTGGAGCAGTCTTAAATGTTGGAACGTGGATGCTTATTCTATAATTTGTTTGTCCTCCATCGGTTACAACATAATAAACTACTTGACCTCTTGGTGCCTCGTGTCTTGCTGTGAATTCTCCAGCAGGTACCTTTGGTAGCTTATTGCCTAAATTAATAGGTCCTTCTGGTAGATTTTCAAGTGCCTGTTTTATTATTTTTATACTTTCTTCTATTTCTAAAACTCTAACAACTACTCTTGCCCATACATCTCCTTCATTTAGAACTGGAACATTAAAATCAAATTCATCGTAACAAGAATATGGAGCATCTTTTCTAACATCAACATTAACACCTGATGCTCTTGCGTGAGGTCCAATTGTTCCCATTCTTTCTGCTACATCCTTTGGTAATACCCCTACACCTTTTGTTCTTAATGCTGCAGTTTTATCATTTAGGAATATATCCTTCATTCTATTATGTGGTTCAATTAAATCATCCAACATATTTAAAATTTTCTTTCTCTTTTCATCATCAATATCTCTTCTTGAACCACCTATTATAACCATTCCATAGTTGACTCTATTACCTGATATTTCTTCAAGTATATCCATAATTCTTTCTCTTGCATCCCAAACATACATAAACAATGAATCGTAGCCAATTAAGTGGCATGCAAGACCTATCCATAGATAATGGGAATGTAGTCTTTCTAATTCTGCCATTATTACTCTTATATACTGCCCTCTCTTTGGAACCTCCATTTGAGCTATATTTTCAATTGCCATAGCATAGGTAAATGGATGTGAATGTGAACATATACCACATACTCTCTCTACTAAAGTTAAAGTTTGGATAAAGTTTCTTTCGGTAGCGAGTTTTTCAATACCTCTATGATTGTAACCTATGAATACTTCCGCATCCTTAATAACTTCACCTTCAGTATAAAGCTTTGCATGAATAGGTTCTTCTAGTGATGGATGGTATGGTCCTATTGGTATTGTATAACCCATTATTCTCCCTCCTTAAGTGTCTTCTTTCTTAATTCATCTAATGGAGTTACTAAAATGTGTCCTTGGCCCTCAAGCATTGTATCTGGTAAGAATAATCTTCCTCTCATATTTAAGCCTTCAAACTTAACTCCCATTAATTCATAAAGTTCTTCCTCAGGCCAAGAAGCTGAGACATCATAAATTTCCGATATTGAAGGTAGAATGTCTTCGCCCTTAACTGTATATGATTCAATACAGTTTCCTACTTCATACTGATAATTAACTACGTGCTTGCCTTCTTTATCAACGAAACCGTGAATCATAACTAATCTGTGGCCATTTTCCTTCATTTTTTTTGCAAGAGGAACAATATCCTCCTTTTTGATTTCGAATGACTTAAATTCCTGCATAAACGCACCTCCTATGTATCATTAACATATTCTTGGCAATTGAGCTCCAGTTAATTTTGAAAGAACTCTTTTCCCACCAAGATTTGTATGTAAAACAACTTTAGATGGAAAGTTTTTGGTAACACTTCCAATTATAGCGGCATTTTTACCAAGTTCAATTTTTCTTAAATCATTTACCACATTTTTTGCAACACTACTATCGACTATCGCTAATATTTTTCCTTCATTTGCAGAATAGAGCGGATCTATTCCTAATATTTCACATAAATTATTTGTTTCAACGTTTATTGGTATTTTTTCTTCCCATATTTCAATTGTAAATTCTGAATTCTCTATAAACTCATTTAGAGTAGTTGCTACTCCTCCTCTTGTAGGATCACGCATTATTTTTACTTTATCGCCATATTGTAATATACATTGTGCTAATTCATATACAGGTGCACAGTCAGACTTAACATTAAATTCATCAACTAAATTATTTCTTGATGCCATAATAGCTGCACCATGGTCACCTATGCATCCTGTTACAATTACTATATCTCTCTCTGATATTTTATCTTTTCCCAAATTTTCATACATTAATCTACCTATTCCTGATGTATTTATATAAATACCATCACCTTTTCCTTTTTCAACAACTTTAGTATCTCCAGTTACTATTTTAACATTACATATTTTTGCAGTTTCTTCAATAGATTTTATTATCTTTTTTAATTCTTCTATTTTAAATCCTTCTTCTATAATTAAGCTCAGACTTAAATATTCTGGCTTTGCACCACTCACAGACAAATCATTTACGGTTCCACAAACTGCAAGCTTTCCAATGTCTCCTCCTGGAAAAAAGTAAGGACTCACTACAAAGCTGTCTGTAGAAAAGGCAATTTTATTTGAGAATACATCTAAAACTGCTCCATCTGATAATTTATTTAATTCATCACAAGAAAGTGAAGGAAGTATTATATCTTCAATTAAATGTGATGTTTTCTTCCCCCCACTTCCATATGACAAAGTAATTATATCATCCATCTAATCACCTCAAAATACTAAATATTTATAATATGCAGCACAAGCACCTTCGCTTGATACCATACAAGGACCTACTGGATTTTCAGGAGTACATACCTTTCCAAAAAGAGGACAGATAGTTGGTTCAATTTTTCCCTTTATTACATCACCACATTTACACGCACTATGAACATTTGATTGTTTTAAAGTTATATTAAACTTTTTTGATGCATCATATTCTTTAAATTCATCCTTTAATTTAAGACCACTATTTTCTATCAAACCTATGCCTCTCCATAAATCATCAGAAACCTTGAAATATGTTTCTACTTTATTTTTAATAATCCTATTTCCTTCCTTCTTAACTACTCTTTTATATTCATTCTCTAATTCTACTCTATTATTTAATATTTGATTAACAATTTTATAAATTGCTATTAATATATCTCCAGCTTCAAAACCACATATTACAGATGGTTTATTGTACTCCTTTACTAAAAATTCAAAACCTTCTTCTCCAATTACAGCACCTACGTGTCCAGGACATAAGAAGGCATCAATATCAAAATCTGGTTGCTCAAGTAGTGCTCTTAATGCGGGTTCAACTAGTTTATGCATAGAGTAAATGTAAAAATTGCTTATTTTTTGGTTTATTGCCTCCTCAAGAGCTAAAATTGTTCCTGGTGTTGTTGTTTCAAAACCAATACCTAAAAAAACTACATCTTTTTCTTTATTTTCTTTAGCAATATCCACAGCATCTAATGCCGAATAAACAATTCTTATATCCTGTCCCTGAGCCTTTAATTTTTCTAAACTTTCATATGCATTGGTACCTGGAACCTTCATCATATCTCCATAAGTAGTTATAATTAAATCCTTATTATTCTTACATAATTCTAAAATAGCATCTATTTCCTCAGACGGAGTTACGCATACTGGACATCCTGGACCGGATATTAATTTTATATTTGGAGGCAGAATGCTTTTAATTCCTGACTTTGCAATAGCCATCGTATGTGTACCACAAACCTCCATTATATTTATCCTTTTATCTATTCCTTTTAAGTAATTTATTACAACATCTATATCTTGAGGTTTTTTAAATTCACTTAAGTGCATCTGTAACCTCCTTAATTAAACGTAAATTTTCAATCGCATCCTCTTCCTTTAATTTTTCTATCGCAAAACCAGCGTGAACAATAACATAATCTCCAACATTAACATTTTTAACAAAATCTATTCTTATTGTTCTTTTAACACCTTCTATTTCTGCTTGTGCTGTATTACCTTCAATACTTACAACTCTTAATGGAACTGCTAAACACATTTTATTCCACCTCCATTTGCTACCACCGCTATTTGTCCTAAAGATATTCCTTCGTCATTCGTAGAAACTCTTTTATGTGTATAAACATTAAATCCTTTTTCCACTAATTTGTTTTTCATCTTATTTAGCAAATACATATTTTGAAATACTCCACCTGATAAAACAACATCTCTACATCCAGTCTCTTGTTTTAACTGCTCAGCCACAACAACAGCAAATCTGACTAAAGTATTCATAAATTTTGCACATATAGTTTCTCTTTTTACTCCATTTTCTATATCATATATTATTTCTTTTATCATAGGAATCCAATTAAATTCAGTTATACCCCTTTTATCTAAAGTAAAACTATAATTACCATCTTCATTAAAATCTGCATACTTTTCAATTAAAATAGCACCTTGTCCTTCATAAGATACAACTGATTTCAATGCTAAAATAGCAGAAACACCATCGAATAACCTACCAATACTTGAAGTCTTGTATATGTTAATATTATTTTCTAACATTTTTTTGATAACAGAACTATTCTTGTTCTCAATAATATTGCTTTCAAGATATCCTAATGACTGATATAACAAATCATACCCAATCCTATATATCTCTTTTGTTGCAACATCTCCACCTGCAAGATTTATTTTCTTTATTGTTGCTCTTCTTTCAAATTCTTTATAATTTCCATATAAGATTTCTCCACCCCATAGTGTATTGTCAAGACCTAAACCTGTTCCATCCCAAGTTATAGCTATCACATTACAATCTAAATTATTATCAACCATACAAGATGCCATATGAGCATGGTGGTGTTGAACCATAAAAATATCACAATTATTTTTTTTAGCAAAATCAATTGCATATTCTGTAGACATATAATCTGGATGATAATCACAAACTACTTTTTTGGGGTTTATATCAAACAACCTTCTAAAATGCTCAATTTGTTGAGTATAGTGATTGTATGTCTCCATATTCTTCAAATCACCAATATGCTGACTTAGAAAGGCATAGTTTTGTTTGAGTAGACAAAAAGATGCCTTTTGTTCTGCTCCACAGGACAAAGTATCCTCATATTCAAAGTTAACTTTTATAGGGAAAGGGGTATAGCCCCTTGAACGCCTTATAAAATACTCATTTCCTTCAAAAACATATAAAAGTGAATCATCACATCTTATATGTATATCTCGATTATTCATCAAAAATCCATCTGCAACTCCATCTAAATTCTCTAATGCTTCATCATTGTCCTTTATTATAGGGCAATCCTTGGTATTTGCACTCGTCATAACAAGCACATCCAAATCATCATCAAACAAAAGATGATGTACAGGTGTATATGGTAGCATAACACCTAAGTAGTTATTATCAGATGAAATATAATCTAATCTATTATCCTTCTTTCTCAAAAGTACAATAGGCCTTCTAAAACTTGTTAAAAAATCCTTTTCATCTTCTGTTATATTACATATAGCATTTACTGTATCTAAGTCCCTACACATTAAAGCAAATGGCTTTTCCTCTCTATTTTTAAGAAGCCTTAACCTTTCTACTGTTTCTTTATTTTTAGCATCACAAGCTAAATGAAATCCTCCTATACCTTTAATAGCTATAATTTTTCCCATTTTTAATTCTTGTTTAACACAATCTATAACTTTATCCTTTACAATATTGTTATTAGAATCAATATAGAATAATATTGGTCCACACTCAAAACAACAATTAGGCTGTGCGTGATATCTTCTATCCTCTATATCCTGATATTCTTTTTGACAACTATTGCACATTATAAAGCTCTTCATTGTAGTTTTATCTCTATCATAGGGCACATCCTTAATTATAGTGAATCTTGGTCCACAATTTGTGCAATTAATAAATGGAAATTCACATCGTCTATCATTTTTATCCTTCAATTCTCTCAAACAATCATCACAGGTCGCAACATCTGGTGAAATTAACGTAAACTTAGATACATTATCCGTACTTTTTATTATTGTAAAGTCCTTATATCCAACTAAATCATCAAAAAAATCATATTCTAAACTTTCTATTACAGATAATTTTGGCTTTTTCTTATCAATATCTTCAATAAAACTTTTTATATTAACGTATTCTCCCTCAACTTCAATTTCTACTCCATTTGAAGTATTTTTTACCCAGCCTTTTAGATTATACTCCGTAATTAATTTATGAATAAAAGGTCTAAATCCTACACCTTGTACTATACCGTTAACATATATTTTTGCTCTTTTCAAATCTATCACCTATCTAATTAAATATTTAACAATCTCCAAACTATACTATAACAGTTTGTTTCTGTATTATCAATACTTCTTGACACCTATTGCATTTATTTAATCATTCTGTTATTATTATAATACAAAAAATCATTTAATTCAAACAAATAAATTTATTAATTTCATCTATATGGGAAAAATAAAATATGATATAATAGATAATTGCAATAATAAATTATTTAGAAAAGGGGAGTCATTATGAGTTTTAGAGAGACACTTGCCAAAAAATATGCTGAAACATACTATAAAAAGTATGGTGACAGGCTTACCCAATTCAGTGGTCACGTTTTAAGCATTAAAACTACAACAAAGACAATACTATGGATATTCAATATTCTGACTGTTGATGTTGTTGTAAAACCTGAAAGAAGCAAGGCAGTAATAAAATGTAGATATAAAGCAAAAAAATGGTTTAAAATGCCATCCTTTATTGATGTAAGACAAGGACACAGTGTTATTATTCAAGGTTTAAAGCCTAAAAAAGGAAAGGAAGCTTCTGAAGTAATTCAAATACTTAACATACGAAACCTTACAACTAAGGTAGATTTAATTCCAATAGATCAAAAAATACAAAGAGTGCAACAAAGACAATTTATAAAATAAAGCATGTGGACAACCATATGCTTTTTATTTTATTCATAAATATATACACAAAATATTGACTAACTTTACCATATATTTTATTATTATTTTATAATAATAATTTTCCTCGAGGTGATATATATGAAAAAAGTTTCAATAATTGGTTCAGGATTTGTTGGATCTACTACTGCTTTTACAATTGCTATGAATGGTCTTGCTGAAGAAATAGTTATTATTGATATTAATAAAGATAAAGCCTATGGAGATGCACTTGATATAAGCCACGGAGTTCCATTAATGTCTCCTGTTGAAGTATATTCTGGTGAATTTTCAGATGTAAAGGATTCAGATATAATAATTATAACTGCCGGAGCAAATCAAAAACCTGGTGAAACGCGACTGGATTTAGTTAAAAAAAATGTTGCAATTTTTAAAGATATGATACCAAGACTTATTGAATACAATAAAGAAGCTATTTATTTAATTGTAACCAATCCTGTTGATATTTTAACTTATGTTACATTGAAAGTTTCAGGTCTTCCTAAAAATAAAGTTATTGGATCAGGCACAGTACTTGATAGTTCAAGATATAAATACCTCTTAAGTAAGCATTATGGAATCGACCCAAGAAATATACACGGCTATATAATTGGAGAACACGGTGACTCTGAGATAGCAGCGTGGAGTTTAACAAACATTGCTGGTACATCAATAGATTATTTCTGTAATGTATGTAATCATCCCTGTAACGGACAATTTAAAGAGCAGATATTAAATGATGTGAGAAATTCTGCCTATACAATAATAAACAAAAAAGGTGCTACATATTATGCAGTAGCTGTTGCAGTAAAACGTATAGTTGAATGTATTGCAAGAGATGAAAAGAGTATACTTACCGTTTCGTCTTATTTAGAAAATAAATATGGATTAAAGGATGTAGCTTTAAGTGTTCCAACAATAGTTGGCAAAAATGGTGTTGAAGAAGTATTAGAATTACCTTTAACTGAACAAGAAAAAAATAAATTATTGGATTCTGCTAATATAATGAAGGATATTATAAGTAAATTAGAATTATAAAAGGGACATTTACCACCTCTTCAGACTGTTGAAAAAATTATATATTGATTAGTCCCATGAAGGATTTCTTAGGCATTTGTTCATTTCGCTAAGCAATTCTAAGCTTTTCTTTGTTTGAAAAAGTCCTACCCTCGCCATGCCATCGTCCTGATGGCCGCTCGGCTCGGCACATCCTGTGCCGAATTAAGGACTTTTTCAAAGTCTAAAGCTAAGAATTGCTAAAGCTCATAAAATATGCCATTTTGAAATCCTTTCATGGGACTTTTCATACTTTAGCTAATAAAAGTAAGTTTGTTAACAATCTGAAAAGGGGTATTTAGCCCCTTTTATAATTAATTATACTCGAAATAATTGAAATTAAACCGGAACAAATGAAAACGATTATCCACTGCCATAAGTCAAGTGATTTAGTTTTAAAAATAGCCTGGAACATAGGTATATATACTACTATAATCAACATAAAAAATGAAGTTACAACTGCCCATACAAGATAAATATTGGTAAAAATTCCTAAGTTAAATATAGATTGTCTTTCGCTCCTACATTCAAAAACATGAAAAAGCTGCGACATAATTAAAGTACTTAACGCAACAGTCCTTGCCAAAACTATATCAGAATCATATTTAACTAACGTATATACAAAGGACAGTATTGTACAAATACCAATTAATGCACCCCTATTTAGTATTTTAAATAATAATCCCTCAGAAAATATACTCTCCTTTCTGTTTCTTGGTTTTCTGAACATAACGTCATCTTCTGCTCCTTCTAAACTAAGTGCCATCGCTGGAAGACCATCTGTTGCTAAATTCACCAGCAATATTTGAATCGGAATAAGAGGTACTGGCAACTTTAATATTGTTGCTAAAAACATAGTTAATATTTCACCTATATTACAGGATAAAAGATATCTTATAAATTTTCTTATATTATCATATATTACTCTTCCTTCACGTACAGCCTCTACAATAGTTGAAAAATTGTCATCCATCAGAATCATTGCGGCTGCTTCCTTTGTTACATCCGTTCCTTGTATTCCCATAGCAATTCCTATATCTGCTTCCTTTACAGCAGGTGCATCATTAACACCATCACCCGTCATAGCAACTATATACCCCTTACTCTTATATGCCTTAACAATTCTATATTTATGTTCTGGTCTTACTCTTGCAAATACAGCTACCTTATCAATATTTTGAACAAGCTTTTCATCACTTATATTGTCTAATTCTTCTCCTGTTAAAACCAATTCATTTGAATTTATTATCTTAATCTCCTTTGCAATCGCCTCTGCAGTTAGTTTATGATCTCCAGTTATCATAACAGGTTTTATACCTGCAGCCCTACACTCCTGGACAGAATATAAAACTTCTCTTCTTGGAGGATCTATCATTCCAACAAGACCTAAAAAAACCAAATCCTTTTCTATAAAATTAGAATCATTATTTTTATAAGCAAAGGCTATAACTCTTAAAGCATTTTTTGCCATATTTTCATTTTGTTCAATTATCCTTCGCTTATAATTTAAATCAAGAGGAACTACTTTATTATTTATTTCAATGTGACTACAAGCTTTAATTATATTTTCAACAGCACCCTTAGTATACATAATTTTATTTTTTCCATCTGAAACAACTACAGACATCATCTTTCTATCAGAATCAAATGGAATTTCCTTTATTCTTTTATAAGTATTTTTATATTTTTCTCTGCTCAATTTTGCCTTTTCAGTTAAAACTAATAATGCTATTTCTGTTGGGTCACCATAAAAATTTGTTTTCTTTCTATCTAAAATATAATATGAATTATTACAAAGAATACAGACATCTAATAATTTATGTAGAGTACTATCCATTATTAAATCTATATTTTTTTTAATACCATTTATAATAAAATCACCCTTAAACTCATATCCATCCCCAGTTACATCAATTTCTTTATTATAAAAAACAACCTTCTTTACTGTCATCCTATTTTGTGTAAGCGTACCTGTTTTGTCTGAACATATAACATTTGTACAACCAAGTGTCTCTACAGCTGGTAACTTTTTTACCAATGCATTTTTTCTTACCATTCTTTGTACACCTAATGCTAAAGATACTGTAACTATTGCAGGCAATCCCTCTGGTATTGCAGCAACCGCTAAGCTAACACCGATAAGGAACATATCATAGATATTTTCACCTCTTAAAACACCAGTAACTGTAACAATTCCACACACAATTAGGCATACATAGACTAAATATTCTCCTAATTTATCTAATCTCTCCTGTAGAGGTGTACGCATCTCATCTATACTCTGTAGCATATTTGCAATTTTTCCCATCTCTGTATTCATTCCTGTAGCAATTACCTTTGCAACTGCCTTTCCATTAGTAACTGTGCATCCCATATATAAGTAATTATCCTTTAAAGCAGTTTTACCATTGTAGCTCTTTTTTTCAACAGAAACTGATTCACCTGTTAAAATAGACTCATCACATTTTATAGCTTCACTTTTTATAATTATTGCATCTGCTGGTACTCTATCCCCCGCTTCAACCTCAATTAAATCTCCTATTACAATTTCATCAGCATTGATTATGTTTATTTTTCCATCTCTAAAAACCTTTGCAGTAGGTGCCGATAATTTTTTTAAAGCCTCTAAGGATTTTTCAGTTCTATATTCCTGTACAAAACCTAATATTGCATCTAATAAAATTATTGCAATTATTGTTATAGCATCAGCCTTTTCGCCCATAATTCCAGAAATAACTGTTGCTGCTATTAATACCCATACAATAAAATCATTAAATTGTGATAAGAATATTTTAAACTTAGATTTTTTCTTATTTACTACAATCTCATTACGTCCAAATTTTTGTAACCTTTTTTTGGCCTCTGTATTTGATAAGCCATTTAAATATTGGTTTTCAAAATCAAGTTGCACAATACCACCTCCACTTACATCTTCTATATATATATTTAAATTTTCTGTCTACTATAACTTTATATTTGTTTTAATTTTCTATAATTTTTTATTTGTATTTACTATTTACCACTTTATAGTATATAATAATTTAATGTAATTTCTTTAGGAGGTGAATAAATTGAAGGATGTTATATATGTTACTGGTCACAAAAATCCTGACTCAGATTCAATCTGTTCTGCAATTGCTTATGCTGAACTAAAAAGAAAGCTTGGGCATAATGCTGAACCACGAAGATTAGGTGAAATTAATAGGGAAACTGAATTTATATTAAATTATTTTGGAATCCCTGTACCTGAATATTTACCTACTGTTAAACCTCAGGTTGCAGATTTAAATATGGATAAGGTTGTACCTGTCTCTAAGGATATTTCAATTAAAACCGCTTGGTCATTAATGAAAAAAAATAACATTAAATCACTTCCTGTTGTAGATGAAAACGAAAAACTTATTGGTATTGTTACGTTATCAGATATCACTAACAACTATATGAGTACATTAGACACAAATATTCTTGCAAACAGCAAAACTCCACTTTCAAATATTATTGAAACATTAAATGCAAAATTAGTTGCTGGCAATCAAGATATATTCAATACAAGTGGCAAAGTTGTAATTGCTGCTATGGCGCCAGAACAAATGAAACCATTTGTAGATAAGGGTGATATTGTAATTGTTGGCAACAGAAGTGATAATCAAAAAGTTGCAATAGAAAGTGGTGCAAACCTATTAATTGTAACTGGTGGTTCAGAAATTGAACAAGAAATAATAAAATTAGCAGAAAGCTTTAAATGTATAATAATAGTTACTCCAAATGATACCTTCACAACTGCAAGATTAATAAATCAAAGTGTTCCTGTAAAATATGTAATGACAAAAGAAAATATAGTAAGTTTTAATCTGGATGACTTTGTTGATGAAATAAAAGAAAAAATGCTACAAACCAGATTTAGAAGCTACCCTGTTGTAGATGATAATAATAAATTAATAGGAACAATTTCAAGATACCATCTAATATCACAAAAGAAGAAAAAGGTTATTTTAATGGACCACAACGAAAGAGCTCAATCTGTTCACGGAATTGATGAAGCAGAACTTCTTGAAATAATAGACCATCATAGAATTGCAGATATTCAAACAGGCAAGCCGATATACTTTAGAAATGAAATTGTAGGTAGTACATCAACAATAGTTGCAAATATTTATTTTGAAAACGGAATAAGACCTTCAAAGCAAATTGCAGGAATCCTATGTGCAGCTATTTTATCAGATACACTTAAATTTAAGTCTCCTACCTGCACATACATAGATAAAATGACTGCAGAGAAACTTGCTGAAATTGCAGGAATCGATATTGATAAATTTGCTGATGAAATGTTTAAAGCCGGAACATCATTAAGCGGAAAAACTCCAGAAGAAATTTTCTATCAAGATTTTAAAGAATTTACGCTTGGAAAATATAAAATCGGAGTTGGTCAAGTCAACACAATGGACACAGATGCATTAAAAGATTTAAAGAAGGAATTAATAAGCTTTATGGATAACTTATGCAAAGCTAAAAACTATAACTTAATTATGCTTCTATTAACAGATATAATTAAGGAAGGTTCAGAAGCTCTATTTGTTGGCGAAGATAAAGAATTAATTTCTAAAGCCTTTAACGTTCAGCTTGGTGATAACAGTGTTTACTTGCCAGGCGTTGTATCAAGAAAGAAACAGGTAATCCCACCACTATCTGCTGTAGTTGAATAAAATATAAAAAATGCCAAGAACTGAGTTCTTGGCATTTTAAATTAATTTTTTTACGCTATTAAAGATAATGAAACCTTTTTCTTATCATAGTCAATACTTATTATCTTAGGTTTAACCACTTGACCAATCTTTAAATAATCACTTGGTTTATTAATTCTTCTTGTTGTTATTTGTGAAATGTGTATTAAGCCATCTACTCCTTCAATTATTTCTACAAACGCTCCATAGTCAGCAAAAGCAACAACTTTACCTGTTATTATATCTCCTTCTTTATACTTTGAAATAAACTCATCCCAAGGTTCCTTCATAGTCCTTTTAATACTACCTGATACCTTATGTTCATTTTTATTTATTTTTGTTATAACAATGTTGACCTCTTGATTTATCTTAAACTCCTTTTGAGGCTTTACTTTTCTATCCCAAGACACCTCTGAATTAGGAACAAAAACATCCATAGGGCCTACTGTAACAAAAATACCAGATTCTATAAAGGATTTTATTCTTCCCTTTAATTCCTGTCCAAAACTCAATTCTTCAATAAATTTTCTTTTTTCTTCTTCCATAATCTTCTTAATTACATTTTTTCTTGAAACAACAATTTCTATATTATCATTCTTTTGTAATTTTACATCTAATATATTTACTTCTATTTCCTTTCCCAGAAGATTTTTAACTTCATCCCTTTGAGTTATACCAGAGTGAGATTCAGGTAAAAATGCCTTTATATTATTATATAAACATTCATAACCACCCTTTATTTCACTTATCAGCTTAACTTTAATTAATATACCTTCTTCTTTAATTTTTTCTAACTCGTCTATAATATCGTATTTCTCTATATTTAATCTACTCAATACAACATTTCCTTCTTTATCTAAAAGCTTTACTACTTCTAAATCATAAACATCTCCAATTTTGAATATTTCCTTTAAGTTGATAATTCTATTAGAAGCTAAATTTTTAGGTAATATACCATCAGCTTTATATCCTATATCAAAAAATACTTCATCATTTGTTATATGTATTACCCTTCCTTCTACTATTTCTCCAACTGAAAGATTTTTAAAATTATAATCTATTTCATCATCTGATTCATAAGTTCTATCCTCTAATTTATTTAATGAATCTAACTTTTCAATAACTGCTTTAATTGTATAATCTGGAGTAGATGCTCCCGCTGTAATACCAACCTTACTTGCACCAGCAACTTCATCTAAATTAAGTTCATTCTCATCTTCAATGAAAATCGCTTTTTTACAATTATCTCTACAAATCTCATATAATTTTCTTGAATTCGAACTATTTTTTCCACCAATTACAACCATAACATCAACTTTATTTGATAGTTCTATCGCCTCGTTTTGCCTTTCATCAGTGGCACTACATATAGTATTATAAATTAGAATTTCTTTAGCAGATTTTATTAATTCTGATGATATCTTATACCATTTATTTTGATTAAAGGTAGTTTGTGCAACAATACAAATCCTTCCTAAGTTTTTATCAATTTTATTTAAATCTTCTATTTCATTAATAATTATTGCAGTATTGTTACACCAACCATTTATACCCTTAACTTCTGGGTGATTTTCATCACCAACAATTATAATTTTATATCCATCATTAAATCTTTGTTCAACTATTTTATGTATATGTTTAACATATGGACAAGTTGCATCTACAATTACAGCACCCATTTGTTCTATCTTCTCATATTCTCCCTTTGAAATCCCGTGAGACCTTACTATAATTTTATCGTTAGGTTGTATATTATCCAAGTTTTCAACCACATCAATTCCTCTATCTTTCAATTCTTCTACAACCTGTTTATTGTGAATTATAGGACCATAAGTAAAAATCCTATCTCCCTTTTCATTAAAGGCCTTTTCAATGGCTTTTTTAACTCCAAAACAAAATCCTGCTGTTTTTGCTACCAAAATTTCCATATTACATCCCCTCTTTTAATTTTTTAATTTCTTGCATAACTATCTGGCTTAATTCCAAATAGTCACTATTAGTCATCTTTTCTTTTTTATATTTATTATAGTCAATTGGTTGTCCATATTTTATTTTTATACGTGTAAATGGTCTATAATTGCCAACAATACATACAGGTATTACAGGCACTCCTGATTTAATGGCAAACATTGCAACACCTGCATTTGCCTCTCCAAGTTCGCCTGTCTTTGAACGTGTTCCTTCGGGAAAAAGACCAACTAAATTATTTTCCTTTAATAGCTTCAATGTAGTTTTTACAGCATTTAAATCAGCTTCTCCTCTTCTTACAGGAAAAGCACCTAATTTTTTAATTAACTTATTTAATATTGGTTTATCAAAAAGCTCATACTTTGCCATAAACCTAATTTGTCTTTTTGTATACACTCCAACTATTATTGGGTCCATCCAATGAAAATGATTCGGACATATAATTGCTCCTTTATCCTTTGGTATGTTATCACTTCCAAATATCTCTACTTTATAAACTAACTTAAATAAACCTTTAACAAATATTTGACAAAATCTATAAAAACTCATAGGTTAGCACCCTCTCTAATAATTGAAATAATTTCATCAACAACCTCTTGTATTGTCTTCCCTGTAGTATCTACTAAAATTGCATCCTCTGCCTTTCTTAAAGGGTTAATTTCTCTGGTTGAATCTATAGTGTCTCTATTTCTTATATCATTGCAGATTTCTTCAAATGATATATCTATTCCTTTATTTTTCATCTCTACAAAACGCCTTTTTGCCCTTTCTTCAACTGAAGCAGTTAAAAATATTTTAATCTGTGCATCCTTTAATACATTTGTACCAATATCTCTTCCATCCATTATTACACTTGACTTTTTTGCCATTTCCCTTTGTAAATAAACCAATCTCTCCCTAACACAAGAGATTGCAGCCACATCTGATACTTTAGAACTAACATATGGCATACGTATTTCTTCGGATACATCAACACCATCTAAATAAACTCTACCATTCATTAATTCAACCTTTGTTTCATCTACTATATCTTTCACAGATTGTATATCTTTTATATCTACCCCCCTATTTAATAGCTTTAATGTTATAGCTCTGTACATTGCTCCAGTATCGATATATTCTATTCCCATCTTTTCTGCAATTAATTTTGATATAGTGCTTTTTCCTGCACCTGCAGGTCCATCGATAGCAATTGCAATCTTGTTCATATTAAGCCTCCTGTCATATATATATTTCTATAAAAATATTAAAACTCCTTCAAGAGATCTGGTCTTAATATTGTAGCTCTCTTTAGAAAAATATGTTTAACATCAGATTGTTTTTTATTACCGTTAACATACATTAATACCCTAATGCATCTATCCAGAGAGTTTTCAACATACATCTCTTGAAAGCACAAAAGTCCCGCATACTTAATTCCTATGTTTCTTGCAGCTTCTGCTGGATAAGCAGACTTTAAATCCTTTGTTGCTGTAAATATTATTGATACTATATCCTCTATTTTCACTTCATTTTTTAATATCATTTCTTTTAATAACAGTTCAGTCTCTTCTAAAATATATTTCTTTTCATCCTTTTCAACAGTTGTTGCACCTCTAATTGAAAACATATTTACCTCCCTAACAGTTCATACCCGCACAATATCCTGTACTAAATGCTATTTGGAGATTAAAACCACCAGTTAATGCATCAACATCAAGCAACTCTCCTACAATAAACAGGCCTTTAACAATTTTTGACTCCATTGTTGATGGGTCAACCTCCTTAACGCTAACTCCACCCCTTGTAATTATAGCTTCTTCTATTGGTCTTGTTCCTATTACTGTAACTTTAAAGGACTTTAACAGGTTAACAAGCTGACCTCTTTCTTTTTTTGTAATTGAATTAACTACTTTATCACTTGGTATACCACTTAAATTAACTACAACAGGAATTAATTTTTGTGGAAGTAAATCATCTAATGCATTCTTAAACTGTTTATTTATGTACTTTTGAAAATCCTTTAATATTCTTTTATCAAGTTCTTGATAATTTAATGCTGGCTTTAGATCAATAAATATTTCAACTTCATCAGGTAATATATCGGATATTTTTCTACTTGCAGACAAAATAATAGGTCCTGATACACCAAAATGAGTAAAAAGCATCTCACCAAAATCCTCATAAATTGTTTTACCTTTATTCTTAACTTTAATACTTACATTTTTCAAAGATAACCCCATTAAATCTTTTACCCATTCCTCTTTACAAACAAGTGGAACTAATGACGGTCTTATATCAATAATTGTATGTCCTAATTTTTTTGCAAAGGTATACCCATCTCCCGTAGAACCTGTTCCTGGATAAGATTTTCCGCCTGTAGCAAGAACTACTGAATCACATCTTATGATCTCATTATTATTTATTTCAACGCCATATATTTTATTATCCTTTGCTATGATATCAGTTACTTTTGTTTTTAACAATATTTCAACATTATTTTCCTTTAAATATTCTTCAAAACATTTTATAATATCGCTTGATTTATCTGACTGAGGAAAGACTCTATCTCCTCTTTCTACCTTAAGTTTTACGCCCTTTGCTTCTATCATATCAATTAAATCATAATTAGTAAATGTATATAAAGAACTATACATAAATTCGCCATTCCCTGGTATATTTTGAATAATTTCTTCTATATCCTTGTTACTTGTAACATTACATCTTCCTTTACCTGTTATGAATAATTTCTTACCTAATTTTTCATTCTTTTCTATTAAAATAACTCTATTGCCTCTTTGTGCAGCTTTTATTGCTGCCATCATCCCTGCTGCTCCTCCACCTACAACTACAACCTTCTTCATATACTTCTCTCCTTACTCTTTTTTTGTTATTATATCTAACTATCTGCCTTACAATACAATATCATATATTTTGCAAAAAATAAATAAAAAGCCCCGTGGGCTTTTTACTCATTATTAATTTTATTTTTATAGCTATAAACATTATGTTCTTCCCAAATCTCTTCAAGGGTTCTAAATGTCTCTTGTGTTTTATCCTTTTCATTTAACCCAACTGCTACAACAAGTGCATTAATTACACTTAAAGGAGCAGCAAGTGAATCAACAAATGAAACCATATTACTTTGTGCAATTAAAGTATAGTCTGCATATGTTGCAAGTGGAGATAAAAGACTATCTGTTATAGTTATAACCTTTGCACCCCTACTTTTTGAAAATTTCATAGCATCAATAGTTCTTGTGGAATATCTCGGAAAACCTATTCCAATTACTACATCATTTGGGCCAACTCTTAAAAGTTTTTCAAATACGTCACTTATACCTGTTGAAACTATTCTTACATTATCTAATATTAAATTTAAGTAGAATCCTAAAAACTCAACTAAAGCCTGTGAACTTCTAAAACCAACTATATAAATTCTTTTAGCTTTAAGTATTTCATCTACTGCAGAATCAAAAGTATCGATATTTATTTTTTCTAAAGTAGCCCTAAGGTTTTCCATATCAGCCTTTAAAACACTTTTAAGTGGATTTTCTTCTACAAAATAATCATTAGATATTTCTATTCTTTGAACACTTGTAAGTTTATTTTTAATCATTTCCTGCAATGCTTTTTGTAATTTAGGATATCCACTATATCCAAGTTCATTGGCAAATCTAACTACTGTTGATTCACTAACTCCTACTGTTGTTCCAAGCTTTGCTGCCGTCATAAATGCAGCCTTATCATAGTGTTTTAATATATATTCTGCTATTAACTTCTGTCCTTTACTAAGTCTTGGAAACTTCAATTGAATAAGTTTCATTAAATCCTGCTTGTTTTCCTGCATGCTACCATCCCTCTTTTTAGCTTTATTGTCTAAAATTATTCTAACATCTTTTTCATTAAATTGCAATATATTTTGCATTTGAATAATGCAATGTTGCAAATTCATCATTTATTTAGTCATTTAAATAAAAATTCATTTTTAAATTCATTTTCTACTCTTTTTAATAATTTAAAATTTGTTAAGTCATAGTGCAATGGAGTTATTGTTATAAACCCATTATTAATAAAGTATACATCTGTATTTTCTACGACATCATCCGTAGGTTTTCCTTGAATTTCGAATATCCTTTCTATTTCACTACTAAATTTTTCAATAAATATATTTGAATAGATTCGTGTACCTAAATTGCATATCTTATAACCTCTTATTTTAGAATAATCTAAATTAGGAACATTAATGTTAAGTACAACATCATTCCCTATAGAGGTCACATCAACATTTTCTAATAATCTTTTTATAAACAATGCTGCAACTTCATAATTTATATTTCCATTATCTCTGTCCATAGAAACAGCTATAGATGGTATTTTATATATAGCCCCTTCAATAGCAGCTGATACCGTACCAGAATACAATACATCTGTTCCAACATTTAATCCATCATTTATCCCTGATATTATTAAATCCACCTTTCCATCCATCAACTTATTTATACCCATCTTTACGCAATCTGCAGGTGTTCCATCAATAGAAAAACATTTGCAATTTAAACCTTCAATTTTATATTCTCTAACTGTTAAGGGTCTATATATAGTAATTGAATGCCCACAGGCACTTTTTTGAGTATCAGGTGCAATAACTGTTACTTCGTGTTCCAAATGAAGAACCTTTGCTAAAGCTATTATTCCTTCTGCTTTAATTCCATCGTCGTTGGTTAATAAAATTCGCATAAAGAAGCCTCCTTTTTTAATATAATCACCTTTTATTATACATAATATTAATAAATACTATGAAAGGAGTAACACAATGATACAAATAGACGATGCAGGTAGTGGAAGCTTAGTTGGTGGTACAGCCGTTGGAATTCTAAGGATTGAAACAAATGAATATATGTGGGATGTAATCCCAATAAAGTACTTCACTTCTCCATATTTTGAAAATAAGCGCTATGAAGACTATACTCTCTCCATAATAAAAAAATATATAAAATATTTAAATATAGATAAAAATGAACCAATAGAAATTTGTCAAGGTTATATATTTAATAAAACAAGAGATTTTCTTATAAATAATAATTATAATGTATTAAGCACAAAAATATCCGACCCTTTACAATCACTTATTGAGACATCTTTTATAGATTACTGTACTCAAATTGGTATACCCTATGATTATTTAAGGTATACCAAATACCCATTTCACTTTCATAAAATGTTAAGATGGGTGTTTGCAGATAAAAAAAATAGAGTAAAGCTATGTAAAACAGCCTGGAATAGCTGGAAAAAATACTCAAACACTCAACTACACATTCATTATGACTATATAGTTACAGGTAACTATACCTGTTTAAAATGCGGTAAAAAAATAACTACTCCATCTAAGATTAAAGTTATTGAATTTACTACAAATAAAAAACAGTTTATATATCTTCACGATAACTGTCATTTTTCTCAATAACTAACAAAAATGGTGCATTTTTTCTATTAATGAAATTTATATTCATAACAGAAAAATGCTTTGAATCTAATTCGGTTATTTCCTTAAGTAAGTCCTCTGCCTCCCTTTGTCCCTCCTCGTGGCCAACATATACAGCAATTGTCATCACTCCACCTGGAACTAATAATTTCAAACCCTTTTGAACAGCCTCTAAAGTAGTATAACTTTTTGTTGTTATGGTCTTATCTGAACCTGGCAAATAACCCAAATTAAACATTATTGCTTTAACTTTTTTGTCTATATATAAATCCATATTTTGATGACCGTTATTTATAACTTTAATATTTTTAATTCCCTCTTCATCTATAATTTTATTAAACCTGTCAACTGCAGATTTTTGCACCTCAAAGGAATATACCATCCCATTTATAGTTAACGAACTTAAGAACAATGAATCATTTCCATTACCTAAAGTTGCATCAACTACAACATCTCCATCTACTACAACTTTCTCTACTATCTTATGTGCTAAACTTGTTGCTTTTAAAACTACTTTATACATCAGACCACTCCTTACAAAAAATAAATTTGAGGATGCTAATGCATCCTCAAATATTTTACACCTTTTATTCTGTTATGGCTACTTCTTCTTCTATATCCTTTATTGTTTTTACAAATTCTTTTGTTTTTATCATAAATATAGCTAAAAGTAACCCTGCTACTATTAATCCTATAACATTTGAGGTATTTGCGGGTAGTTTAAATCCTTCCTTTGCCTGTAATATATAGCTGATTGAAACATATGACATAAATGTTGCAGGAACTACAGCTATCCAATAATTCTTTTTATATTTATATAGATAAACTGCTGCTGCCCAAAGTGTAACCATTGCAAGTGTTTGATTTGCCCAAGCAAAATATCTCCAAACTATATCAAAATTAATAAATGTTAAGCCTATACCTAGAGCAAATAATGGAATTGCTAATAATAATCTCTTAGTTATCTTATCTTGTGAGAATTTTATCATATCAGCAAGCATTAATCTTGCACCTCTGAAGGCTGTATCACCAGATGTTATAGGACAAGCTACAACACCTAACATAGCAAGCACTCCACCAATTGGTCCAAGCAATGTCTTTGTTATTTCAAGAACAACACCACTTGGTCCAACCTTCCCAAGAACTGCTGCAAGACCAGGTACTCCCTTATAAAATGCCATACCAGCCGCTGCCCAAACAAGTGCAATAACACCTTCTGCTATCATTGCTCCGTAAAATACGCTTCTACCATATTTTTCATTCTTCATACATCTTGCCATAAGTGGTGATTGTGTAGCATGGAAACCTGAAATCGCACCACAGGCTATTGTTATAAACATCATTGGGAATATTGGTAATTTTTTAGGATGTAAATTAACTAATGATATTTCTGGTATATTGTATCCTTTTAGAATTATAGCTCCACCAACACCCACTGCCATAACAATTAGTGCTATACCAAATAGTGGATATAAGTTTCCAATTAGCACATCTATAGGTAGCATTGTTGCTAAGAAGTAGTATGCAAAAACTACAACTACCCAAAATGTAACTGTCATACTTGATGGGGTTATTGCTGCAAGTAGCTTAGCAGGTCCTGTAACAAAAACAACGCCAACTAATACTAAAAGAACTATTGTAAAAACTCTCATTATGTTTTGTATCTTTTTTCCTAAATAAATACCCTGTATTTCAGAAAGGCTTGCACCCTTATGTCTTATAGAGATCATACCTGACAGATAGTCATGAACTGCTCCAGCAAATATGCTTCCAAAGACTATCCACAAGAACGCTGCTGGTCCAAATAGTGCACCTTGGATGGCTCCAAATATTGGTCCAAGTCCAGCAATATTTAGTAGCTGTATTAAGTAGACCTTCCACGTTGGCATTGGCACATAGTCAACACCATCTTGAAGAGCATATGCAGGTGTTAACCTCTTTTCATTAATGCCAAATTGTTTTTCTACATAAGTTCCATAGACATAATACCCAAGAAGTAATAGTATAATTCCAAAGATAAATGAATACATTTTAACCCTCCTTTTATTTTTTGAATGTTTGTACAATTTATATTTTAATAATATCACTTAAAAATTGTTTTAGCATTTATTTGAGGGTAAAATGCATTTTTATTATCTTTAAATGTAAATTTTGAAGGTTTATTTGCATTTTAGCAAAAATTATATATTATAATAATCCCTAATATACCTCGATTTACTTCTGCTTACTGGTACCTCAGAATTATTGTTATCCTTCATAATCATTTTATATGTACCATTAAACCAAGGATGAATTTCTTTTACTTTATTAGGATTGACTAAAAAACTTCTATGAGTTCTTATAAATCCAGTCATCTTCTCCAAATCATTTAGTGTAAATTTTGTTTCATACGTATTATTAAAGGTTTTTATTATTGTCCTATCCTGCTCAATAGAAAAATAAATAATATCCTCTATATTTATTAATATTATTTTCCCATTTACTTCACAAGGAATTGACTTTTCCCTTTCCTTTAAAACCTTCTTCATTACCTCTTCTATTTGTTCATTAATAAAATAAATATCATTATTTTTTATTTTAAATGAGTCCCTTAATCTATTTATAGTTTCATCAAACCTCTTTTCATCGATCGGCTTTAAGATATAATCTAATGCATTATATTCAAAGGCTTTAATTGCATATTCGTCATAGGCAGTTATAAAAACTATATCAGTTTTATTATTCTTTTTCTTAATAATTCTTCCAAGCTCTATTCCACTTCCCCCTGGAATATTTATATCTAAAAATACTACATCAAAATCTTGTTTCTCTATTTTAGATAAAGCATCTATATAATTTGTAGCACAGTCTTCAATAGTAACATCATTATACTTTGAAAGATTAAATTTTATTTCCTCTATTGCAGGAGTTTCATCTTCTACAATAAGACATTTAATATTTCTCATTTTATCCCTCCATAATTGGAATCTTTATTGTTGTTTTAGTTCCTTCCTCTAAAGCACTTTGCATATCGAATAAGTAATTCTTCCCATAATATAGCTTTAGTCTCTCTATAATATTTGTAATTCCAATACCTTCTCCTTTTCTTATTGAATCACAATAATTTTTATTAAATCCAACTCCTGTATCCTCAATTATAAAAGTTAAATATTTATCTTCTTTAAACCCTTTTAAAAAAACACTCCCTCCAACCGCCTTTGGTGAAATACCGTGTTTAATTGAATTTTCAACTATTGGTTGCAAAATAAAGGTAGGTATTTTATATTCCTTTATTTTATCTTCAACATCGCAGTAAAAATTTAATCTATCTCCAAATCTTGCCTTTTCTATTTCGATATATGAATTTATTAAATCTATCTCATCCTTTATTTCTACAAATTCATCATTTCTTTTTAATGTTCCTCTAAAATAATTAGATAAACTTAATATTAACTCCCTTGCCTTTAAAGGATTTGTTCTGCAAAATGATGCAATTGTATTTAATGCATTAAATAAAAAATGTGGATGTATTTGAGCTTTAAGTGCTTTAAGTTCAGATTTATAAATATTTTGTGCTATAGTATTTAATCTAATTATTTCCATTTGTATTGATAAAAGTTCTGCTAATTCATCAAGAAAATCTATATAATATTTGTCTACATCATTGCAATTTTTTATGCTTACTCCTAAATATCCCTTTAAATTATGTTCTGAAGAAAGTTTTGCTACATAAAAACAATTATTATTATGTTTAACCAGTTCAGATGTTTTATCTATATCTAAATTAAGTAAAATATCTTTTATATATATTTCATCATATTTTGTTGTATAAAGAACTTCATTTTCAACACAGATAAATACACATTTTGCTCTCGTTTCTGCTGATATTATGTTGCAAATTTCCTTTGCAATATCCCTGTTTAAGCCTAATTTTAAATAAACTGAAGATTTCTTAGCTATGTTTAATGCCCTATAGGCATTAAATGCAGCAATTTTATTTAAATCATCCTTTACATTATTAATTATATTAATAAACAAAGCTACACCAAAGGAATTTATTAATATCATAGGAAGACCAATGTTTTTTTCTAACTCCAATGCTGCCTCAAAGGGTTTTGCCAACAACAAAATAATAATTACTTGGGTAACCTCTGCTATTATTCCTGCAATAAAACTTATTATAATATCACTCTTACCTCTTTTAATATAGGATTTAAATATACCACCAACTAATCCTTCTGCAACAGTTGAAAAGGCACATGATAAGGCAGTAAACCCACCTAATGTGTACCTATGTAGTCCTGCAATAATACCCACAGTAATACCTACAAGGGGACCACCTATAAGTCCTGCAACAATTGCACCTATAGGCCTTATATTTGCAATTGCTCCTCCCTGAACTTTGACACCTAAATATGTACCCATAATAGAAAGTATTGAAAAAAATGCTACCAACATAACTTTTTCAATGCTCATAATTTTTCTTGTAAAAAGTTTTTTAAACATAATAGTTTGAGAAAACACATAAGCTGCTAAAGCTATAATTGACATTCTTTCAAATAATTGTAGATATAACATATAATCCCCTCACTACAATGATTTTAAATATTCTATTTCATTGATGTTTAAATATCTCCATTCACCCTCTTTTAAATTTCCTAATTCTAAACTACCAATTCTAACCCTCTTTAACTTCAATACTTTATGTCCTATGGCACTACACATTTTTCTAACTTGTCTGTTTCTTCCCTCGTGTATTATTACTTCGACAATACTTGTTTTATTCCTTTGCTTTATCAATTTTATTTTTGCTGGTGCAGTTACATAATCCTCTATCTTTAATCCCCTTTTAAATCTTTCCATCTCTTCCCTTGTTGGTACTCCTTCAATTTCTGCTATATATACCTTGTCTATTTCCTTTGAAGGATGCATTAATTTGTTTGCAACTTCACCATCGTTTGTTAATATAAGTAACCCAGATGTATCATAGTCTAATCTACCTACTGGAAAAATTCTCTCTTTTACATCAACTAAATCTACCACTGTTTTTCTTCCGAATTGGTCTTTAACTGATGTTATATATCCAGTTGGTTTATTTAATATAATATAAATTTTATTTTCCTCTGGTTTTACTACTTTTCCATTAACCTCTACAACATCAAGTTCAGTATCTACAGTAACAATTTCTTTAATTACATTACCATTAACTTTTACTTTACCTTGTAATACTAATTCCTCAGCCTTCCTTCTTGAAGCTATACCACATCTTGCTAAATACTTTTGAATTCTCTCTTTCATCTTTACACTCCCTTCTTGTTATTAATTATAATAATAAAAGATACTTAAAACAACATAGTAGCCATAAATAACTAATTACTTATTTATTTACATAATAAAATATCTATTATTTACTTCCTAAAAATGTTATAATATCTTGTAATCTTTTAAAAGGAGCTGAAAAAAATGTCAATAAAAAAAATAATTTATTCTGAAAAAGTATACAAATCTTTTGTGGCATTGGATTTAGAAACAACTGGACTTAATCCACAAAATGATAAAATAATAGAAATAGCAGCAATAAAATATGATAATTATAATATAATTGATTCCTTTCATACACTAATTAATCCTAAAATAGAAATACCAAGTTATATAACTTTAATTAATGGTATTTCTAATGATATGGTCAAAACAAAACCTACTATAGATCAAGTATTTCCTAAATTCATAAAATTTATTGAAGGTTTACCTATAGTTGCACATAATGCAGGTTTTGATGGTAAATTCATTAAATATTCATCTTTACATTTATGTAATGAAGATATAATAGATAATGTTTTTATAGATACAGTCAAAATCGCAAGAAAATTATATCCACAACTCCCTAACCATAAGTTAGAAACAATCAAAAACTTTTATAGATTAAATTTAAAAAGCCATAGAGCTTACGATGATACATTGGTTGCTGCAAACATATATATAGAGTACTGTAAGAAATAAAGGGGCATATCTTACCCCTCAGATTGTTGACAAACCTAATTGTTAGCTAAAGTATGAAAAAGCCCCATGATAGGATTTCAAAGGCTCTTTCATGAGCATTAGCAATTCTTACTTTTCGAATTTGAAAAAGTCCGTAATTCGGCACAGGACGTGACGAGCCGAGCGGCCATCAGGACGATGGCATCGCGAGGGTAGGACTTTTTCA
Source organism: Caloramator sp. (assembly GCF_020054765.1). Taxonomy (NCBI): domain Bacteria; kingdom Bacillati; phylum Bacillota; class Clostridia; order Eubacteriales; family Clostridiaceae; genus Caloramator; species Caloramator sp. The sequence goes on from NZ_JAIHAO010000001.1 coordinate 52,397, forward strand.
AACAAAGAAAAGCTTAGAATTGCTTAAGCCGTAGAACGAATGCCTAAGAAATCCTTCATGGGGCTAATCATTACATAACTTTTTCAACAGTCTGAGGAGCATATTATGCCCCTAAATAAGCTTTTCTTTAAATATTCCATCAATCATTAGCTTACTTACCTTTTGTTTTATTTCTTCAACATCTGTTATATATAATCCTAAACTCTTCATTCTTTCAAAATATTCCGAACCTGCAAAAGTATATCTTTTAGTAAGTCCTTTTTTATTTTTCTTACCTTCGTTTTCATATTTAATTATATCTCCAACTGCTAAGGTTGATGGTAATTCTATGCATTTCAATCCAAGTACACTTCTTACAGCATTATATCCTGCTAAGGTTCCTGTTACTATTGCTTCTGTGTGTCCCACAAATAACCCGCTCTTTTCTCCACCAACAAAAAGGTTATCAAGTCCTACTACCTTCATTGTATTATCCCTTGGTGCCATTGATAAATATCTTATAGAGTTTGCTCTTCCTCCTGCATATGGATCAATAAATCTTACATTTTCAAAACCCTTTAACTTTCTTAAATTTTCCAGAGGATAATAACTTGTCATAAGCTTTGCGTGTCCAGTATCCAATAAAATAACCTTTTCTGCGAATTCTTTAAGAGCATATTGCTGACAAACCTTCATTTTCAATTTTTCTGGATGTATATCCTCTTGTGGTATATCTGTAATATATACACCTTTAGCATCTAATTCCTCTCTTATTTCCTCTGATAGAGAATTTTTATCAAGTTTGCACGAACCACTCATTGCTCCAAAAATACCATCATCTCTCATTCCAAGTATATCTTCTACTCCTGCCCTTTGACTTAAACTAACTCTTGGCCCATATGATGGACATCTTAAAATGCACATTGAACAACCCTTACCATATCTTATACAGTTACCCATAGGACCTGTTGAGCCAGTTGTTTCTATATATACATCTCCTTCAATACCTTGCCCATCCTGAAGATAAATTGCATTAATATGGTTCTTTTCTACATCTACATCTACTGCTCTTGTTTCAAATTTTATTTCAATACCTAAACTTAAAAGATAGCGTCTTATGTTTGCCTCTATAATTGTTACATCATATAAATCTGCGTGTTTATGCCCTGGAAAATCTATATTTTTATGTCTTGTGCACCTCTCAATAATTTTAAACAAATCATCTGCTCCTAAAGCAATTAATTCTTCTGCAGCAGTAAATCTTCCATTATTTCTCATTATTCCACCAACATTACCTAAACCTAAAAGCATATCAGTTCTTTCTATTAACATAACATCTGCTCCACATTTTTTTGCTTGTAATGCTGCAGCACAACCTGCCCAACCACCACCAACTACAACAACCCTCATTTATTACCATCCTCCATTAAATAATATTCAATCGGATTGTATTGTTGCTTACAGGAACGTATATACTTTCCTGATAAATTTATTTGGCAACTTCCACATACACCTTCTCCACAGCACATAATATGGTTATTAACACTTGCAAAATATATTTTATTATTTAATTTATATATATAATTAATCAGTAATCTATTAAAATCATCATCTCCAGCGACTAATATTACTGGTATCTCATTTGTATTTAAAATTTTTTCAATTTTATCTATAAAATCATCTGTTAGATACTTTGTTTTATAGTTGATAATATTTAAATTTTCAACATTTGCTCCATACTTTTTATAATATGAAGTACACGCATTCTCTTGGCTTCTTCCCTTATCAAGTAGAACAAATATATTGTTATCATATAGTTTTAGTCTTCTTGTAGCTAGTACACCTGGAGACGCTGCAACTCCACGCCCCAAAATTAGTACGTTTGTATTTCTTAGATTCCTTAAAAATCTTTGTCCCTGTATTCCATTCCAATATGGTCCCTTTAACATAATATTTTCACTACATTCTGCTATATCCTTAGTCTTTATTCCATGTACCTTTATTAGCATAGTTACAGTTGATTTTTCATAATCAACATCCATAATAGAAATTGGAGTACCAAAATAGTCAGGATTTTGAGGTTTCTTAATAAAAACAAAAGCTCCAAAATTATCTAACTCTCTAACTAAATAATTTGTGACTTTTACTTCATACAAATACAAATCATCTCTTATTTTATTAACAGATACTATATTGTATTTTTTATATTCTCTATTTTTTTTTGCCTTATTTCCATTGTTAATTAATTCTTGATATATACAAGTACCTTTCCAATATAGACAGTCACAGAAAACTTTGTTTTGAAGTTGGCTACAGATTATACATTCTCCCTTTTCTGCTAAATGGCAAGGACAGAAATCTGATCCTGCATCTATACACTCAACAAATCTATACACCAAAACCCCCCCTTCTTTTATAGATTATTCAATTTACAAAAAGTTGTTACAAAAAAGCTACCCAATATAGGTAGCCTCATATATAATTATTTAATTGTAATACTTTTAAAAGTATCAGTTATTGTATTTATTAAATTCTTCCTATCAACATCTCTATCACTAACTACAGGATATTTAGCAATTATGTTTCCATCATAATATACAACTAAATTTCCTAAAACATCTCCCTTTTTTATTGGTGAAAAGATTACAGAAGGTACGAAAGCCTCTGTTCTAATATATTGAGCCTCATCGGATTTTATTGGAATAAAAACGTCATTTTCAGTTAGGGATATTATATATCTTGTTTTTCCTCCAAATACTCTTAAACTTTTTATTTCATCTCCCTTATTAAATAGTTTTATGAATTTATAGTTTTCTTTTGCATATTTGACAAGTTCTTCTGCATCCTTCCATCTATCAGAACTATTTAAAACAACACAAATATACCTACCATAATCGTGTTTTACTGATGCAACTAAACATTTTCCTGCACCACTAGTATAACCTGTCTTAACTCCATCGGCATTTTCCACTCTATATAAGAATTTATTTATATTAGAGTAACTTCTATTAAATTTACCACTAATACCTGCTGATATTTCTTTAGTTGAAACTATTTTATTAAAAAAATCATTTTTCATAGCATAAGCTGTAATTTTAGCCAAATCTTCAGCTGTTGTATAATGGCCATCAGCATCAAGTCCATGAGGTGTCTTAAAGGAAGTATTAAATGCACCAATTTCAATTGCTTTTTCGTTCATCAATTTTAAAAAATTATCTACATTCCCACCTATATGTTCAGCTATTGCAATAGCTGCATCATTTCCTGAACGCAGCATCAAACCATATAATAATTCTTCTAAAGAAATTTTTTCACCTGCAAGGAGTCCCGCATTAGAACCACCTATTGAAGCTGCTTTTTTACTTACTATTACTCTATCATTTAAATTACCCTTTTCTAATGCAACAATTGTAGTCATAATTTTTGTTGTGCTTGCCATAGGAAGTCTTATATCACTATTTTTACTATATAAAATTCTTCCTGAATTTTGATCAATTACAACAGCTGCATAGGAATTTAATGTTATTTTTTTACTTGTTGGAACTGTATTTATTTTATAACTTGAACAGAGTATAAATATCAATATTAAGTATAATATATTTAAGTACTTTTTCATTTTAAACACTCCTGTATAAAAGCAATTATTAATTGCTCTTATGATGGATTAAAATTTTCTTCTTCGATATTCTCTTTTTTCTTTTTGAAATTTTTTATTAAATCCTTTAAAAGTTCAGGAACATTATCAAGCAATCTCTCAACATAGTTCATTTCAGTTGCAGGCAATAGTCTAACGTCTTCCCCAACTACTAAAAATGCAATTGGTTGTACTGAAACTCCTGCCCCACTTCCTCCTCCAAATGGATAAGAAGAGTTATTCTTGTCTGAATCAGATTGTTTAAATTCACTTCCGCCTGATACAAATCCCATTGATACTTTAGAAATTGGTATAATAACTTTACCATCCTTTGTTTCAACTGGTTCACCTACAATCGTATTAACATCAATCATCTTTTTTAAATTATCCATTGTAGTTCTCATTAATCCTTCTATTGGATGCTCTGCCATATAAAACACCACCCTTGTAAATTTTTATTAAAATTAAAAAAGATTTTATTAAAAATATTATTATTATCATTAAATTAAAACTTATAGAAAGTTTAAACACAAGTTTTGGTTTTGTTGAATTAAAATCACAATAAATACTTCCACTATGATAAAACTTATAATTATTTGATAAATATGTAAATAAAACAGGTAAAACGGAATTTAAAACTCCAAAAATCATTGCAGCATAAAATGCATCACTACTTGAAACTTTTATATTATATCTTAGTCTTAATTTTATTCTTTTTATAAGATAATTTATATTTTTAACTGTTTGTTTAATGTAAGGAAAAATAAGTCTATAATCAAACTTTATTTTAGGTTTTTCTTTTACTCTATTAGTTTTCTTTTTTTTAGTTAAATTTATTACTTTAAAATTGTAAATTTTAATATAAAACCTTTTTTCATCATAAATTATTGATATGTTTATAGGTATAAACAGTATTAACATAAAAATTAACAATATAACATATATCATAATAAACCACCTAAATTAAAAAATGAGGAAGAATAATCTATTATATTATTCTTCCTCATTTTCCAAATTTAATTCAATTAATTCAGGTAATTCATTAATATTTTTAAACCCAAAATACTTTAAAAACTCATCTGTTGTACAATAAAGTATTGGTCTACCTGTTGTATCAAGCCTTCCACTCTCTTTGATAAGTCCCCTTTCAAGAAGAGTGCTTATTGCCCTATCACTTCTTACACCTCTAATTTCATCTATTTCCACCTTTGTTATAGGTTGTTTATATGCAATTATTGCCAATGTTTCTATTGCTGCTTGTGATAAATTTTGCTTAGATTCTGGTTTTAAAATCTTTTTAATATAAGTTGAATACTCCGGTTTAGTAGCCAATTGAATTTTATTATTATATTCAATTAACATTAACCCTCTATTATCTTTTTCATAATCCAACGATAAATCCTTTAATAAACTCTTTAACTCTTTAAGGTCAATATCAATAATTGAAGATAACTCCTTAACTTCAACTCCATCTCCAACTGCAAAGAGGATTGACTCAATAATACCCTTTATTCTTTCTCTATTCTCAGATAGTCCAAATTCCTTTAAAAAATCTGATTCTGCCATTCTTCCTCCTGCCCTTCTATATATATATCTTCAAAATTTCCACTTTGGTATACCCTTATTTTTTTTATTTTTATAAGTTCAAGCATTGCAAGAAATGTTACAATAAGTTCAAGCTTGCACTTTGCTTCCTCAAAAAAACGTGTAAACCTAATTCTTTTATATACTTCAACTAATCCTATAATATAATTCATCTTATCTTCAATTCTATATTCATCGTGGCTTATATTTTCATCTATTAGGGATTTTTTACTTGTTCTTCTTTCATATGCTTCAATTACTTTTTTAAATGCAAACATTAAATTTTCTAATGTTATATTTTTAAAAAATACATCTTTACTTTCAATATCATCAATTATTTCTGGTGGTTTAAAATAAATTGAACTTTGTTCCTCAATCATCTTTAACTGTTCTGCAAACTCCTTATATTTTTTATACTCTATAAGTTTTTCAACTATCTCTTTTCTTGGATCCTCTTCAACCTGTTCATCCTCCTGTATTTTTTTTCTTGGCAAGAGCATCTTTGACTTAATCTCAAGTAATGTTGCTGCCATCACTAAAAATTCACTCGCTATATCTAAATTTAGCTCCTCCATTGTCTTTAAATATTGAATATACTGCTCTGTTATTTCTGCTATAGGTATATCATATATATCTACCTCTGCCTTTTTAATAAGATGTAATAGTAGATCTAATGGCCCTTCAAATACTTCTATTTTAATATTTATTGACATTTAACCTCACCTTAAATTAAAATTTCTGCTAATCTTATTAGTAAAATACCTAATTTCTGATTCATAAATACTAATAGATTCCTAAACGGAGTAAACCAAAGCAACATAAGCAATACAACTGTTGAATACCTCTCCATAGAATAGATATAGTAAGCTACTTTACCTCTAAATAATTCTGCAAATATCTTTGATCCATCTAAAGGTGGAATTGGTAGAATGTTAAAAACAGCAAGTCCTGTATTTATAAAAAATAATATTTTTAAAAATTCAGCAACTCCAAGTGTCTCCTGTGTAAAATTCACTTTAAATAAAATAACAATAGAAAAGAATGCAAGAATTACATTTGATAATGGTCCCGCCAAAGATGTTATTATTATACCTATTCTTTTATTTTTAAAGTTGTAGGGATTAACAGGTACAGGTTTTGCCCATCCAAAGCGAACTATTAAAAGTGCAATTAAACCTGCTATATCTATATGTGAAAAAGGATTTAAAGTTAATCTATCATATGCCTTTGGTGTATCATCCCCAAGCATAGTGGCTGCTAAAGCGTGTGAATACTCATGAATGGTTAATGATACAATAACAGCTATACTTACAAATATTAATTCACTTAAAGAACGATTAAACATTTTTTCCTCCTAAATCAATTAAATGTTGTACTGTAGCATTTACAATATAGTCACTTCTATCCCTTGGATTTACATTTAATATCTTTTCATTGTCTATCTTATAGTTTATATTTTTAATAAAGTTCTCAATTCTTTTATCCCTAAAGCAATTTAAGAGTAATGCACTATTAAATTGCTTTTTATTTAATACTAAATATCTATATACATCATAATCATCATACTTTAGAATACCATTTAATTCTCTTAATTTCAAACATTTTTGAATGAAATTTTTAGATAAACTCAATCTATTTTTTATTATCTCTAATGTCTCTTCATTATTTTTAAAGAATAAACATATATATTTTTCTTCAGATTCAAGTAGTTTAAAATTACCTATAGGTATGTTTATATCAATTGAGGAGTTGAAATACTCATTAAAAAAATCAAAATAAATAAATAGCGTAATAACAACTTTATAATCATCTATTTTTAGTAAATCATCAATCTCCCTTCTAATTCTACTTATAGGTAAGTAATCAAAATATTTATTTTCTACACATTCTCTCATTAAACCGTATGTATAATTACAAAAATTGAAATTTAATCTACTTGCATATTTTATTCCTCTAAAAAAACGAGTTGGATCATCTCTAAAACTTTTTGAATGCAAAACTACAATTTTTTTATTTTTTATATCATTTATCCCGTTAAAATAATCAATAAATTTATCACTTAAAATATCATAGGCAATTGTATTTATAGTAAAATCCCTTCTTTTTAAATCTTCATATAATGTACCTTCTTTTACTAATGGAGTTGAAGCTATTCCATCATATGTTTCCTGCCTTGCCATTACAAAATCAATGTCCTCTCCATCTATAATAAACTTTGAGGTGCAGTAATGTTTATTATAGATAAATTCACAATTTAATTTTTTTGAAATACTTTGACTTATTTCTAAATGTTTTTTTCTATCTACCTGTGCTACAAAATCATAGTCAATTGGATCTATACCAATTATTAAATCTCTAACAGCACCTCCAACTAAATAGAACTCTATTTTATATTCTTTTAATATTTCTATAATTTTTCTTACTACATTATCATACATTTATACCACCCACCTTAAATAGTATAACATAAAAAATATATTAAAACAAAAAGGAGTTGATAATTCAACTCCTCAATTAGCATTCAAGAAACTCTTTACTACTCTATTTAAGGTATCTATAAACTTCATCTTTTCTATCTTACAATCTACTATAGCTTCTACTTGACCATAAACATTGTCACCATCTACCGCCTTTATTACACCAACTGTCTCACCTTTATTAATTGGCAACTTTAAATCCTTAAAAATTTCTATTTTCTTTTGAATATTGGGTTTATTACCCTTTTCAACAACAACATTCAAATTATCCTTTGCAACAACCTTTACGCTTTCAGGCTTTGCTTTTGGAATACTAACTTCACCTACTACTTCACCCTTTTTAACTACATCAAAACTATCATATTTTGCAAATCCGACATCAAGTAATTGTGCTGCCATTGCATTTCTTTCTTTTGCACTTGGAGCCCCCATAATGACAGATATCAATCTAACGTTTCCTCTTTTAGCTGTAGCTGAAATACAATACATAGCCTCCTTTGTATAACCTGTTTTTAATCCATCACAACCTTTATATGCCTTTATCATCTTATTTCTATTTACAAGAGTAAAGGGCGTTTTTCTGCCTTCAGATATTGTCTCCATCCAAATGGTTGTATAATCTAATATCTTGGTATGCTTTAATAATTCCCTTGACATAATTGCTATATCATAGGCTGATGTATAGTGATTAGGATCATAAAAACCATAGCAGTTAACAAAATGTGTGTCATTCATTCCTAATGTTTTTGCCCTTTCGTTCATCTTTTTTACGAATTCTTCTTCTGTTCCACATAAAAATTCTGCTAAAGCAACACAAGCGTCGTTAGCTGATTCTATTGCTGCTCCCTTTAAAAGTTCCTCAACAGTTCTAACTTCACCTGTTTCAAGATACATAGTACTGCCACCTAATCTTTTAGCATTCTCGCTAACAACTACTTTATCAGATAGCTTTATTTTACCACTATCTATTGCTTCCATAACAAGAAGCATAGTCATTATTTTAGTCACACTTGCAGGTGCAAGTTTTTCATGAGATTTATATTCATACAGAATCTTCCCTGTTGTAAATTCTACTAAGATAGCAGACTTACAATTCAAATTGGGTTCAACTTGTACTGCCGCCTTTGCTTGATATGTAAACATAAATATGAGTAGTATAGTAAGAAAAATTACATTTAATCTTTTCTTCATTTTTCTTTCCCTCCCTAAAGATTTTTATTTATTGTTAGTTTTCCCTGTTTTTCAAAATGTATTAATAAAAACAAATAACAAAAAAGCGTCATTAACTAATTTAAGTTAATGACGCTTAAAAATTAAAATCTCTTTATTCCATCCTTTGTAACAATACCAAAAATCAATGGTCTTTCTTCTAATTTTTGTTGTTCTATATGATATGCCTCTAATAATTTCTGTTCTGCTACCTTTGCTTTATTTAAATCATTAGCATGTAGGTATGCTATGACATCTCCTTTTTTAACATAGCTTCCAACCTTTTCTTTAATTATTATACCAACTGCAGGATCTATTGGGCTCTCCTTAGTCTCTCTACCTGCACCTAATATTAGTGCAGATATACCTATTTGGTCAGCTATTATTTTTGTAATGTAGCCTTCTCTATCTGCTTTCACTTCTATTATATGTTGTGCCTTTGGTAAAAGTTCTAAATCTTCAATTACTGAAATATCTCCACCCTGTGCCTTTACAAACTCCTTAAACTTTTCGTAAGCAGCACCTGATGTTATTGTTTCCTGCAACATTTTTCTTGCTTCGTCTTCAGTTTTTGCTTTACCTGCAAGAAGTAACATTTGAGTTCCTAAAACAATGCATAGTTCTAATAGATCTTCTGGTCCTTGTCCCTTAAGTGTTTCAACTGCCTCTTTTACTTCTAAAGCATTACCAACAGCAAATCCTAATGGCTGGTCCATATCTGAAATTACTGCTATAGTATTTCTTCCTACATTAGTACCTATATCAACCATTTCTTGAGCAAGTTCAAAGGAATCATCTAATGTTTTCATAAATGCACCAGTACCTGTTTTAACATCAAGAACAATCGCGTCCGCACCTGCTGCTATCTTTTTACTCATTATACTTGATGCAATTAATGAAACATTATCAACTGTTGCTGTAACATCTCTTAGAGCATATAACTTCTTGTCAGCAGGAGCTAAGTCAGCTGTTTGTCCTCCAACTGCCATCTTGATTCTATTCACATTGTCTATAAATTGTTTTTTTGTCATCTCGACTGAAAAGCCCTTTATAGATTCTAATTTATCTATTGTGCCTCCTGTATGTCCTAAGCCTCTTCCTGACATTTTTGCAACTGGAACTCCACAAGCTGCAACCATTGGAGCAAGTACAAGAGTAGTCTTATCTCCAACACCACCTGTACTGTGCTTATCTACCTTTATTCCTTGTATCTCTGATAAATCTATGGTTTCTCCTGAATTAACCATTGCCATTGTTAAATCCGCAGTTTCTCTTTTTGTCATTTTATTAAAAAATATTGCCATCAATAGTGCTGAAACCTGATAATCTGGTATTTCTCCTTTTGTATATCCATTAACAAAAAAGTCTATTTCTTGCTTTGTCAATTCTTCGCCATTTCTCTTTTTTAAAATTATATCATACATTCTCATATGTATTCCCCCTTTACATCCTTTCTACAATTCCACTTACTAAATTCTTGAATTTATCTTTTACTAAATTGGATGTTTCAATAACTTCTTCATGACTTAATGGTACTTCTAATATTCCAGCAGCCATATTAGTAATACAAGATATACCTAAAACCTTCATACCACTGTGATTAGCAACAATCACCTCTGGGACAGTTGACATACCAACTGCATCTCCACCTAAAGTTCTAATCATTCTAATCTCAGCTGGTGTTTCATAGGATGGACCTGTCATCATAAAGTAAACGCCTTCTTTCAATTCAATTCCTAAATGCTTCGCAACATCCTTGGCAGTATCAATTAGTTCTTTACAATATGCACTTGACATATCAGGGAATCTTGGTCCAAATTCCTTTAAATTTGCTCCTATAAGTGGATTTGTTCCTGAGAAATTAATATGGTCATTTATTATCATTAAATCACCAGGTTTAAAATTAGTATTTACACCACCTGCTGCATTAGTAACTATTAACTTTTCTACACCTAATAATTTCAAAACTCTTATTGGGAACGTTACTGTATGCATATCATACCCTTCATAGAAATGGAATCTTCCCTGCATCATAATAACCTTTTTACCATTTAATTCACCATATATAAACTTACCTGCGTGACCTTCAACCGTTGATACTGGGAAGTTTGGTATCTCATTATAGTTTAATTCAACTCTATTTTTGACTTCATCTGCTAAACTTCCAAGCCCTGAACCTAATATAATTGCTAATTTAGGTTCTTCGTTTATTTTATCTTTAATATAATTACATGCTGCATTTAATTTCTCTATATAATTCATGTATAAACCCTCCTATTATTTTAAAATTTCCTTGGCAAAGCTTTCTCCTGCAATATCAGTTTCTATATTTAGTAATTCTGCAATTGTTTTACCAATATCAGCAAAGGACTTTCTTGTTCCAATATTCACTCCTGATTTAATATTTTTTCCATAAATAAAAATTGGTATATACTCACGTGAGTGATCGGTACTTGGTGTTGTTGGATCACATCCATGGTCAGCTGTTATAATAAGAACATCATCATTCTTTAAATTATTTATGATTTCTGGTATTCTTTCATCAAATTCCTTTAATGCCCTTGCATAACCTTCAACATCATTTCTATGTCCGTAAACCATATCAAAATCGACTAAATTTGTAAAAATTAATCCTCTTGTATTTTCCTTTAAATATTCAATTGTTTTATCTACTCCATCCATATTATTTTTTGTATGTACAGCCTTTGTAATACCATATCCTCCGAAAATATCTTCTATCTTACCAACAGCACAAACATCCATACCATTTTCTGCAACATAGTTTAGCAATGTCTTCTTAAATGGCTTCATTGAAAAATCTCTTCTGTTTGGAGTTCTCTTATAACTTCCACTTGTTCCTACAAATGGTCTTGCAATTACTCTACCAACTCCATGTTCGTCCTTTAGCATATCTCTTGCTATTTGGCACATTTTATAAAGTTCTTCTAATGGAATTATTTCTTCGTGTGCAGCAATTTGAAAAACACTATCTGCAGATGTATATACTATAGGATAACCTGTTCTTACATGTTCATCTCCTAATTCTTCAATAATAGCTGTTCCTGATGCAGGTTTATTGCCTAAGACTTTTCTACCTATTTTGCTTTCAAATTCTTCAATTAACTCTTTAGGAAATCCATTTGGATAAGTTGGGAATGCCTTTTCTAAAATCAATCCTGATATTTCCCAATGGCCTGTAGTTGTATCTTTACCCTTTGACATCTCAAGTGATCTACCATAAGAACCAATTACATTATCTACTTTTTTATATTCATTTACCCCATCTATATAACCCAAACCAAGTTTTTGCAGATTAAGAAGCTCAAAGTTTTTTATTTCTTTTGCAATATTACCAAGAGTGTTGCTTCCTTGGTCATTATATTCGTGTGCATCTGGTAACTCCCCAATTCCTACACTATCAAGTACTATTAATGTAACCCTATTAACCATAAAATCACCTCTTGTTTTAATAATTTTCTTAATAATCTTGGGATTTTTATTATATCTTATTTTTTCAAAAAAGAAAAGACTTTAAACTATTAAGTTAACTAAATCTTTAAAAATTAAAAATAAAATTCTCTAAAAGATTGTTTTTTTAAATCTTTTAGAGAATTTTATTTCGTTTATGCTCTTGGATGCGACTTCTTATAAACATCACTAATTTTGTTCTTCAATAATTCTGCATAAACTTGAGTAGTTGATATATCTGAATGACCTAACATTTGTTGAACTGAACGTAAATCTGCTCCGTTTTCTATTAAATGTGCTGCAAATGAATGCCTTAAAGTATGAGGGGTTATTTCTTTTTGTATATTTGCCAATTTGGCATAATACTTTATAACTTTCCAAAATCCTTGTCGTGTTAGCCTTTCTCCTCTATGATTCAAAAACAAGGCAACCTCTTTTTCATTCTTTAAAAAAGTATACCTATATTTTTCTACATAATTTATTAATGCTTCTATTGCAAGCTTTCCTATTGGAACAATCCTTTCTTTTGAACCATTACATTTTACATATCCTAAAAGTAAATTTACATCATCTATGTTTAAATTTATTAATTCTGTTACTCTAATACCTGTTGCATACAAAATCTCAAGCATTGCTTTATCTCTTGCTCCTTTTGGTTCTCCTTCATTTGGCATCGCAAGAAGTGTTTCAACCTCATCAATAGTTAATATTTCTGGCAACTTTTTTTCAACCTTAGGTGCTTCTATATCAATTGTTGGGTCCTGTTCCATTACTCCCTTAATAATATTTTGCTTATAGAAGGCACGAAGTGTTGCCAAACTTCTTAAAATCGATGATGTAGCTTTTCCTTCCTTTTGAAGGTATAGTATATAAGAAATAATATTGGTTCTCTTTACTTTTCTATAATCTAAATTTTGATTTTTTAGATATTCTAAAAATTGTTGTAAATCTCTACTATAACTTTCAATTGTATTTGGACTTAAAGATTTAGTTAATGCAATTTCATTAATAAAATCTTTAACTAATTCATTCATTTGCAGTACCCCTTTGTATATATATTATACTTATTTTATTCTACATTTTTTTATAAATTCCTTCATTTTATTATCGGAAAAAAGTATTATTTATTAATAACCTTAATAAAAATATTTTATTCTCTTTTTTATCAAGATTATACATTACAAGTCTGGCATCACCATCAGGCTTTAATTGTATAAAATAAGTAAGCCCCTTTAATAATATATAGATAAATATCATCAACAAAAAAATGAAAATAAAAATACAAAGAAAATCTTTAAGCTTCTTCATACAAATCACCTATTGTATGATAAGATAACCAGATAAACTTTTTAATATAAAGGGAACCACAAAGGATTCATATAAACTTCCAACCAACATTATCAAAAATAAAAATATAAATACCAACGTAATATCAAGCAATCCATTCTTTTGTTTTAAAAAACTATTCTTTTGTAAGTTTTTCTTAAATGCCCAAAAACCGTGTTCTATTGCTATAGCAGATGCAACAATTAAACAAGGAATATATATTACATTCTGAGGAATAACTGTTACAAATAAAAACAACAACCCTTTATATCCCATAGTTTGTAAGCAAAATGATATAGTAAATCCTAAAATGAAGCCTTTAAATGAATCAAAAATAAATATCAAAGGAACACCAATATATGTAATACATAAAATTAGTATTATTAATAGAGTTTGTCCATTATTTTTTAACGATCTTATAAAAATAGACGAAGTATCAACATTCTCATTACCTACTATTTGAAAAAAATTGTTTATATATACTAATACACTTTGCTTACTGTTTGTATCTAAACCCTTAGACATAAATGCACCTATCGATAATCCTATAGCAAAAAAAAGCGTTACAAAAAAATATAACAAAAAATTTTCCTTTAAATGTTTTGAAAAAAGATTACTATTTTTCATTGTTGGCATAATAATACACCTCCTCTTTAGTCTAATTTAAATATATGAGGAGGCTTATTAAAATATTCTTTACTTATCTATAAAATCATTTAACATTAATATTCCTACTATTGATTTTGCATCCTTTATTGTACCTTCTAATATCATTTTTTTTGCTTCTAAAATAGGTACCTCAATTAATTCTAAATATTCATCTTCGTCAAAATTTGTTTTAGTTTTAACCATTTTATCACAAAAATAAATATATAATTTTTCTGTGCAGAATCCTGGAGAGGTATAGATTGACGTCATAAGCTTCATATCTAAAGCCTTATAGCCAGTTTCTTCTTCTAATTCTCTATAAGCACAATTTAAAGGTTCTTCGCCTTTTTCAAGCTTTCCAGCAGGTATTTCATATATTATTTCATCAAGGGGTCTTCTGTATTGTCTAACAAGAAATACATTCCCATCCTCAACAGCAACTATCCCAACTCCACCATTATGTTCAACTATTTCTCTTGTTGATATCCTATTTGAATGAGTTTCAACTTCATCAATTCTTAAATTAATTACTTTTCCATTAAACAAATAATTACTCTTTACTGTCTTTTCTTTAAACATTTAATCACTCCCTTTTAAAAAAAATAATCCATTTAAATGGATTATTTTTAACCTAATTTTTGTTTTAATCTTAATTTATCTGCAATCATTGCTATAAACTCACTATTAGTTGGCTTGCCCTTATCATTATGAATAGTATAACCAAATATTTTATTTATAGTTTCTACTTGTCCCCTTGCCCATGCAACTTCTATAGCGTGTCTTATAGCTCTTTCTACTCTACTTGGAGTAGTATTATATTTTCTTGCTATTGATGGATAAAGTTCCTTTGTTATTGCACTTAAAAGTTCAATATCGTCAACAACCATTTGAATAGCATCTCTTAGATACATATATCCCTTTATATGGGCTGGTACACCAATTTCGTGTATTATATTTGTTATTTCCGCTTCTAAATTATTTGGATTGTTTAACTTATTTATTGCTGGTTCAGGTCTTACAAATGTTACTTTTTTACTTGTTTCAACAGCACCTTGATTAAACATTTGTCTTATTCTTTTTGAAAAAATTTCCATATCAAATGGTTTAACTACATAATATTCAGCCCCTAAATTTATTGCTCTTTGAGTTATTTTATCTTGTCCGACAGCCGATAAAACTATTACTTTAGGAATCTTTGTATCTTCAAATGAATTAATTTTTTCCAAAACTCCAAGACCATCTAAATGAGGCATTATTATGTCTAATACTAATACATCAGGGTTAGTTTTTTGAACTAAATCAACCGCTTCATTACCATCCTTTGCTACACCTAAAACTTCAAAATCATCTTGAGTATTAAGGTATTCGTTCAGTATTGTTGAAAATTCCTTATTATCATCTGCGATGACAATTTTTATTTTTTCACCATTCATAATTTGACCTCCCCTATCCGCCTAATCCTAATTAATTTTATAATAAAACTATTCGACAAATACATTTAATTTCCTTCTAAGAAAATAAATTTTTTTAATGAAGAAGCTGCATTTTGCAGCTTTCTTCATTAAAAACCATCATCTAACTCATTATACATCCATTCTGCATAAATTGCATACCCCATATCAGGCCTATTGACAAATACGTGAGTTACAGCTCCAACTAATTTATCATCTTGTATAATTGGACTTCCACTCATTCCTTGAACAATTCCACCTGTCTTTTCTATTAAGTTTTTATCAGTAATTCTTATAACCATACTTTTTGAATTTGGTGAATTTTGTTTATTGATTTTTTCAATATTTATATTATATTCTTTGACATCATCATCTACTTCAACCAAAATTTTTGCAGGCCCTTCTTTTATTTCATTCTGACTTGCTATTGTATATTCCTTAGAATTTTGTTTAACAAAATCATCTAAATTTTTTAAGCTACCATATATACCACATACCGTATTCTTGCTTAAATTACCTATTTCATCATCTTCACTAAAGGCACCTCTTAATTCACCTGGTTTTCCCTTTTCACCCTTTGTTATATCAACAACCTTTGCTTTATATATACTTCCTTCTCTAACACTTAGTAATTGTCCTGTATCAATATCATTTATAGGATGACCTAAAGCTGCAAATTTTTTTAACTTTGGGTCAACAAAAGTCAAAGTTCCTATGCCAGATGTTGAATCCCTAACCCACATTCCAAGTTTATATTGATTATTTTTATTCTGTACTGGATTTATTATAGTATCAATATATTTATCCCTTCGTTTTATTTTTAAATTTACAGCATTACCATTTGACTTTGATATTTCTTCAGATAAATCTTTAATATATTTAATCCTTTTTCCGTTTATTTCTACAATCATATCTCCTATTTGAACATTTGATAAAACAGCTGGACTTTGTTTTTTTCCACTGTTTGTTTCAATATCTGAAAATCCAACAACCAGCACACCTTCTGTATAAAGTTTAACTCCTATTGAATGACCTCCTGCATAAACCTTCCTATCCTTATTATAGTTTATCGTTACTTCTTTTACTGGAACAACTCCAAATAGTTTAACATAACCTTTTATGCTGCTTTTATTTTGAGAACTAACAAAACCCGTATCATTTGTGGTAAGTTTAATGATATTGTTTTTTGTTAGTTTTATATAATTTATATCTTTAGTAACGTTAATTGAAGAAGGTATTTGATTAATAAAATTTATAAAAAATATTAAAAATATTAATATAGTAAACAGCATAAATTTTGCTGATTTTTTTACTTTGGTTTTCATTTTATCACTCCTCTGCCATTCTTTATAACTCCACCTTCCTTTCTTTAATTTTAAGTTAACCTTTTTTATGTCTACATATACTATAATATAGAATGAAACTTATACATCATAAACTTTATTTGTAAGGTTATGTTTAAATAAAAAAACTATTACATTTTAAAATATAAAAATTACAAAATTGACTTTTACATTTTTTGTAAAACAAAAAAGGACTTAATAATTAAGTCCTATCAGATTGTTTACAACCTAATTGTTAGCAAAGGTATGAAAAAGCCCCATGAAAGGATTTCAATAGGCTCTTTCATGAGCTTTAGCAATTCTTAGGTTTTCGGCTTTGAAAAAGTCCGTAATTGGGCACAGGACGTAGCGAGCCGAGCGGCCATCAGGACGATGGCATCGCGAGGGTAGGACTTTTTCAAACAAAGAAAAGCTTAGAATTGCTTAAGCCGTAGAACGAATACCCAAGAAATCCTTCATGGGGCTAATCAATATATAACTTCTTGAACAGCCTTAGGACTTAATAATTGAGTCCTATTAATGTCTTATTTGATTTTTAAGTTGCTCTGCTAAAATTAAAATTTCTTTTGCATTAGTCTTAGTAAGCTCTGTCACTATTGCTCCACCAAGCATTCTTGCTAATTCATCTATTCTATCCTGATTTTGTAAATCATTAACTAATGTAATTGTTTTATTTTCACTTACAATTTTTTGTATTTTAAAATGCTTGTCTCCCATTGACGCAATCTGAGGAAGATGTGTTACACAAAGTATTTGATGTTTTTTAGATATAAGTACCATTTTTTCAGCTACACTTTGTGCTGTTCTTCCACTAATACCTGTATCTATTTCGTCAAAAATCAATATTGGAATACTATCAACATCAGCAACAACGCTTTTTATTGCTAACATAATTCTCGATATTTCTCCACCAGATGCAACTTTATGTAAAGGTTTTAAAGGTTCACCAATATTAGATGATATCATAAATTTCACTTCATCTTTACCATTATTATCAAATTTATCTTTTTCTGCAATTTCAACTTCAAAAACTGCTTTTTCCATTCCTAAATACTTTAATTCAGCTTCTATTTTTTCTTTTAATTTAATACCAGTCTCTTTTCTTATATTAGTTATCTTATTTGCGACTAAATTTAACTCATTTAGTATATCCTCGTGTTGCTTTTTTAATTCTTCTAATGTTTCGTCACTCTTTTCTAATTCTTCTAACTCAATACTAATATTATTATAATAATTTAAAATTTCTTTAATATCCTTACCATACTTTCTCTTTAGCTTATTAATTAGATCCAATCTATTTTCTATTTCATTTAACTCTTCATCATTATATTCTATTTTATCTTTATATTCTCTTATTGATTCAATTGCATCTTCTAATTTATAATATACTTCTTCTATAGCATTTTTTATATTATTCAATTTTTCATCAAATTGAGATACTTGTTCTAAGCTAATCATTGCTGAACCTATAGAATCAAATGCACTCTCATAACTATCGCTACTATAGATTTTTTGATATGCTAAATTTAAACAGGAGAATATTTTTTCTGCATTTTTTAGTATATCCCTTCTTTGAATTAATTCTTCTTCTTCTCCTTCCTTTAGCTGAGCATCATTAATTTCTTGAACCTGAAATCTTAATAAATCAATTTTTCTAAGCCTTAAGTGTTCATCCTGAGTCAGTCTATCTATTTCCTTCTCTATTGATTTTAACTTTTCAAATAATTCTCTGTAACCTATTTTAACACTTTTAAAAATATCTCCACAAAACGAATCTAAAATATCAATATGCTTTGTTTCGTCTAATAGAGATTGATGTTCATGTTGTCCGTGTATATCTATTAAATATTTACTTATTTCTCTTATAAAGGATAAACTTGTTGTTCTACCATTTACTCTTAATATGCTTTTATTGTTTTGATTTATTTCTCTTGCAAGTATCAAATAATCATCATTGTCTATTCCGTTTTCCCTTAATAAATAGTTAACCTTATCATTCTTTATTTCAAAAATACCTTCTACATAAGCATAGTCACAACCTGTACGAATTATCTCTCTATTAAACTTTTCACCAACTAAAAAACTCACAGAATCTATTAAAATTGACTTTCCTGCCCCTGTTTCTCCTGTTAAAACATTGAAACCTTCTGAAAAATCAAGTTCTAATTCATCAATCAATGCAAAATTTTTTATCCTTAGTTTTAGAAGCATATTATGCCTCCTTATTCATTTATTAATCTTCTAAATTTAGCAACTAATTCTTCTGCCTTCTCATTAGACCTTGCCATCACAAAGATGGTATTATCTCCTGCAATAGTACCTACTATTCCATCCCATCTTAAAGTATCAATTGCCTCTGCAGCTGCTGAAGCTGAACCAGATAAAGTTTTTAAAACTATCATATTATTTACATAGTCTATAGTTAAAACTGTTTGTGAAAATATGCTAACTAACTTTTCTGTTAAATAATTATCACCTTGTGCCATAGAAGCATACTTATACTTACCATCTTTAGTCAAAACCTTTATTAACTTAAGTTCCTTAATATCCCTTGAAACTGTAGCTTGAGTTACATCCATTCCAATTTTACGTAACTCATCAACAAGCTCCTCCTGGGTTTCAATTTCCTTATTGTTTATTATTTCAAGAATTTTTGCATGTCTTGAAATCTTCATAAATTCCCCTCTCTTCCCGCTTATCTATCTTTTAATTTGTTTCTTAAAATATCGTAAAAAGATCTATTATTGGTTTTTATTAGCCGCAAAGAATTTTGTGCTTTATTTATATGAATTCTATCATTTGGTAACAATTCACAACTTTTTTGACCATCGGCTGTTAAATAAATTTTTCCATTTTGTAATGCATCAACTTCAATTACAATCTCATCATCATCTGGAACTACAATAGTTCTTGATTTTAATGAATGAGGGCATATTGGTGTTATTAACATCAAATTCATTGTCGGATTTACAATAGGGCCACCTGCTGAAAGTGAATATGCAGTTGAGCCAGTTGGTGTTGATATAAGCAATCCATCTGCATTATATTTATCTATTAAATTCCGTCCAATGTATGCATTTAATTTTACAAGTTTTAATAAATATCCTCTTGTTATGCATACATCATTTAGTGCATAATAGGTTCTAAGTTTATGTTCTTCTCTAAAAATATCTGCTTTTAACATCATTCTTTCTTCAATATTGTAATTTCCATTTTTTATATTTTCAAGTGAATTGTATATATCTTTAAGTTCAACTTCTGTAATAAATCCTAAATTGCCAAGATTGACACCTAAAATTGGGGTATTATATTTTATCAATTCCCTCGCAACGCCTAATATCGTTCCATCTCCACCTAATACAATAATAAAGTCTGAAATATTGTACATTAAATCCTTATCCACTATATTAAGGTTGCTGTTATATATGTTTAAATTATATTCTATGTAAACTATAAAACCATTATTCAAAAGCCACCTGATTATATCTTTTGTAAATTCAAAACCCTCATCCTTTTCTCTATTAACAAAAATCCCAACCTTTAACATAATTCACTCCCTAAATAAAAAATTCTACACATCATCCTTTTTTCCTTCTATGCATTTAATGATTTATGTGCTTCTTCTACAACATCTTGTATCATTTTGTCATCTATTTTAGTTGAATCCTGTTTATTTATCAAATAGGCTAAATATTCTATATTCCCTTCTGGTCCTTTTATAGGCGAAAAGGTCAATCCTTTTAAAGAGTAACCTATAGAAATTGCAAACTCAAGTACTGATTTTATAACCTCAATATGTACCTCTTTATCTCTCACCACACCTTTTTTTCCTACCTTTTCTCTTCCTGCTTCAAACTGTGGCTTTATAAGGCATACAACTTCAGCCTCTTTTTTTGAAAGTTCTTTAACAACAGGTAAAACAAGTTTTAATGATATAAAGGAAACATCTATTGAAGTAAAATCAATGAGTTCTCCAATGTCTTGATTAGTTACATATCTTATGTTAGTCCTTTCCATACAAACTACTCTTTCATCATTCCTAAGTTCCCAAGCCATTTGTCCATATCCAACATCTATTGCAAACACTTTAGATGCACCATTTTTTAACATACAATCTGTAAAACCACCCGTTGATGCCCCGACATCCATTGCAACTTTATTATTTAAACTAATATTGAAGGATTTTATTGCTTTTTCAAGTTTTAGACCGCCTCTACTTACATAAGGAATTGCTTGTCCTTTTACTTCTATTTTAGAGTCACTATTAACCTTTTCACCTGGTTTATCCACTCTTTGATTATTTACAAAGACAAGACCCGCCATTATATTCTTTCTTGCCTTTTCTCTTGAGTCAAAAAAGCCTTTTTCAACTAACAAAACATCAATTCTTTCTTTATCCGCCATTTTTCTCTCCTCTTAGTCAATGTTTTTTATTATTGTATTATATATTCCCTCTGGATCCAAACCATATTTTTTATAAAGTATGTCAACACTACCATGTGGTATAAATTCATCAGGAAAAGCAATATTTACAATTTTTCCTTTAAAGTTTTTTCCTACTAAATATTCATTAATGGCAGAACCAAAACCGCCATATAAGACATTATCCTCAACTGTAAAAATATAGTTTGTTTTTTCTATTATGTTGTTTAACATTGTTTTGTCTAACGGCTTTATAAACCTACAATTTATAAGTTCAACATCGATACCACTTCCTTTTAATCTTTGTGCTGCCATCATTGAATGTTGAACCATTTTACCAACTGCAAGAATTGTAACTTTATTACCCATTAATAATCTTTCCCATTTACCAAGATTTATATCATCATAATTATCAAATTTTATATTTAAGTCTCCACCTCTTGGATACCTAATAGCTATTGGAATATTCTGTTTAAAGCACCAACGTAACATATATCTAAACTCTACTAAATCCTTCGGTGATAGTATGGTCAAATTTGGGATTAATCTAAGGTAAGACAAATCAAATACTCCCTGATGAGTCTCTCCATCTTCACCGACTATTCCTGCCCTATCAATAGATAAAATAACTGGTAGCCTTTGTATACATATGTCGTGTATTACTTGATCAAAGGCTCTTTGTAAAAACGTAGAATATACAGCAAAAACAGGCTTAAAACCTTCCTTGGCAAGACCAGCTGCCATAGTAGCTGCATGCTGTTCGGCAATACCGACATCGTAAAATCTGTCTGGAAACTTTTGAGAAAACTTAGTAAGTCCAGTACCATCAGGCATTGCAGCAGTTATTGCAATTAGTTTGTTATTATTTTCTGCTTCCCTAACTATCTCATCTCCAAAAACCTTTGAATATGTTTCCTTCTTCTTAGCTATTCTTTCTCCTGTTTCTATTTCAAAGGCATCAACGCCGTGAAAAATCTCTGGATTTTCTTCGGCATAACAATATCCTCTTCCCTTTTTTGTTATAGTATGAATAATTACAGGTCCCTTTATTGTCTGTGCTCTTTTTAATACATCAGTTAACACTTCAATGTTATGTCCATCTATTGGGCCTAAATATTTAAATCCTAATTCTTCAAATAACATTCCTTGAACTACAAGATGCTTTAATCCATCCTTAAACTTCTCTGCAGATTTATATAAATTATTACCAACTGCCGGTATCTTTTTTAACATTTGTTCTATTTCGTCTCTAAAATTTATATATGCAGGAGCCGTTCTTATCTTACTTAAATAGCAAGATAAACTACCCACATTTTGTGATATGGACATCTCATTATCATTTAATATAACAATTAAATTAGTCTTTGAACTGCCTGCATCATTTAAGGCCTCAAAGGCCATACCTCCAGTTAACGCACCATCACCTATAACTGCAATAACGTTGTGTTTTTCACCCTTTAAATCCCTTGCCCTTGCCATTCCAAGAGCTGCTGATATAGAAGTACTACTATGTCCAGTAACAAAATGGTCATAGTCACTCTCTGTGGGCTTTGGAAATCCACTTATACCTTCATATTTTCTTAGTGTATGAAATTTATCTTTTCTTCCAGTTATTATTTTATGTATATATGTTTGATGTCCTACATCCCAAACTATTCTATCCTTCTCAAAATTGAATACATAAAATAGAGCCAATGTTAATTCAATAACACCCAAATTTGATGCTAAATGTCCACCAGTTTTTGATACAGTATCAATTAAAAATTCCCTCAATTCTCCTGACAATAAATTCAATTCATCAATCGAAAGATTTTTAATATCACTTGGTTTATTTATTTTTTCTAAATACCTCATACCTTCACCCTATTTTCTATTTAATCTAATTGTTTCTATTATCCATGCTGTTTTATATACTATATTGTTGCTTTGAGTCATTGCAAAATTTTTACCTATAGCCTTTCCTCCGACAGTAAGCGAAGCTATTGTAGCACTCACAATTAATGCTAAAATAGTTTGATTATTACTAATACCTTTAGATATTAATTTTGATATAATAATTGCTCCTGCAGCACCACTTACAACTCCACAAATATCGCCTATAACATCATTACAAAAATTAGATACCTTATCGGCATTTCTAATTAGCTTTACTGCTGTTTTAGCACCTGTTACTTTTCTTGACGCAAGTGAATGAAATGGAGCTTCTTCTGCCGCAGTCACAGCTACACCTATTATATCAAAAATAATACCTATAAGTATAATTGATATTAATACGAAAAATGCAAAAAAATTCCCACACCACTAAGTAGAGAATTTGAAACGAAACTTATACTTGCTGATATTGTAAAAGTCCATATTATAATCATAACTATCCATTTAATATTTGCATTTTTATCACTTGCTTTCTTTTTATGTAGTTTGATTTTTTTATTTGTCTTACCCATTTATACCACCTTTTATGTACTCGGGTGGTAGCAATTGAGGTTAAGTTTGCGGCTTAGGTCCAGCAGGATTTCCCGTTTTTGGACCAAAACGTCGCCATTTTGGCGGTTTCCCTTTAACCAAAAACCCATACCGTTGCCGTATATGGGGCTGGATTACCACTTAGTCCACACTGCAATCCCTCAATTGCCTCCTTATTGGAACAGTCTAGGAGTTTTCCTCAACAGCATCATCCATTCCTAGCCTCTTTTGCAAATGTGGTTTCCTGTAGCAATAACTTAATAGTGAGGGCCCTTCACCATTAAGCCTGATCTACCCTCCACCACACTCGCTCAAGGCAGGCTACACTGCACGCAGCTTCAACCACGATGCAGGTTTAATCCCTAATCATAGAACCTCAAGATTCCACAATTTAGGGTCTCCGCGGGGGTAGGGTCGATTACGCATGCCATTGCGGTCGCCCCATCCCCCTTACTCCCAGTACCAACCCACTACTGGGCGTAGCGAGCCAGCACAAGGAACTTCATCGATGTGCCCTTTGACGGATTTTTAGCCCCGCCTTCAGAATGGATTAAGCTGACTAGAATACTGCACCACCCTAAGCAGAATGTTATTGTAACATAATTATATCGTACATACAATATAATTTTTTATACAAGTTTGGAATTAGATTTTATATTTTAATTATCTCTAATTAGGAGATATTCTGTTAACTTCGATAAAAATCCACTTTTATCTATATCATTTGCAATTTTAATTGCTATTTCAGTATGTTCCTGTGCTCGTCTTTTAGCCTCATCAATACCTAAAATAGTAACATAAGTTGCTTTATTGGCTTCTTTATCCTTTCCAACAGTTTTGCCTAGTTTCTTTTCGTCCCCTATAAAATCCAATATATCATCAACTATTTGAAAGGCTATTCCTAAGTGTCTACTAAAATCTCTTATAATTTCAACGCTTTCTTCTCTATTTGAAATATATGCTGCAGATACACACGCTGCTTCTATTATAGCACCTGTTTTTAATCTGTGCATATTATAGAGCTCTTCTAGTTTTAACTGTTTGTTTTCACTTTCAATATCAATTGCTTGACCAGCAACCATACCTCTTGAGCCTGATGCCTTTACTATCTCTTTAACAGCCTTTACAAATAATAAATTATTTTTTTCTTCAAGCTTTTGTGTAAGAACCTCAAAGGCAAAATTCAGTAAGGCATCCCCAGCAAGAATAGCAATTGCTTCTCCATAAACTTTATGGTTTGTTGGTTTTCCTCTCCTAAAATCATCATTATCCATCGCTGGCAAGTCATCATGTATTAAAGAATATGTATGAATAAATTCAATTGCACATCCAAAATCTAAAGCGTCCTTTAGATCTCCATCTAAAGCCTCTGTTATTGAAAGTGTTAAAATAGGTCTTATCCTTTTACCTCCTGCTTCAACACTATATTTCATAGGTTCATATATTATATTTGGTATATTAGCCATATCCAAAAGTTCGGATAATCTATCATTAACCATTTGTTGTCTTTCTTTTAGTTGTTGATTAAAATGCATCATTCTCCACCTCAACGGTAAAATTATCTTCAACTAATTCTTGGTTTTCACCCTTTAAAAGCACATTAATTTTTCTTTCAGCTTCATCTAATTTTTTATTGCATAGATTTGCAAGCTCCATACCTTCTTTGAACTTTACAATTGTATCTTCTAAACTCAAATCCTTATCCTCTATTTCATAAACTATTTCCTCAAGCCTCTTTATTGCTTCTTCAAAGGTTAATCCGTCCTTTTTTATTCTTGCCATATTTTTACCTCCGTTTTTTCCTTTATTATACAATTTAATTTTCCATCCTCAAAATATACTTCTATTATATCATTTTTTTCTACCTGCTCTATACTTTTTATTAACTTTTCGTCCTTTACAACTGCCGCAAATCCTCTACTTATTGACTTTAACGGACTTAAACCATCCAACTTTTGTACTGTAAGCATTAGATTATGTTTTTTCTTTATTATTTTGTTATTTATACTATTAATTAATTTATCTCTTATATTATCTAAATACTGATAATGAACGTTAATTTTATTTTGTGGTGAATTTAGCTTTATTTTAGACGATAGATTTTCTATTAAAATTTTATCCCTTTTAATTCTATTATTAACACTATTATATAGATTTGTTTTTAAACTTGTTATTTTATATATTAATTCTGAATATGATGGAACAACAATTTCTGCTGCATGTGAAGGGGTAGAAGCCCTTATATCCGCAACAAAGTCAGCTATTGTAAAATCCGTTTCGTGTCCTACAGCTGAAACAATTGGTATTTTACTTTTATAAATTGCTCTTGCTACAATCTCCTCATTAAAAGCCCACAGTTCCTCAATAGAACCTCCACCTCTACCAATAATTATTACATCGATATCATCCCTATTATTAAAATATTCAATTGCCTCAACGATAGTTTCAGCAGCACCTTCCCCCTGTACTTTTACAGGATACAAAAGTAAATTAACATTATAAAATCTACGACTTGCAACATTAATAATATCTCTTATAACTGCACCTGTACTTGATGTTGCAACTCCAATTCTTCTCGGTAAAAGCGGAAGTTTCTTTTTATGTTTTTCATCAAATAAACCTTCCTGCTCTAATTTCTTCTTCAACTCTTCGTATGCTAAGTACAAATCTCCCAATCCATCTTTTTTTATATCTGTACAGTAGAGTTGGTAAACTCCATCTCTTTCGTATACAGATACATATCCTCTTGCTAAAACCTTCATACCATCTTCCAATTTAATCTTTAAATATGAGTTATACCCCTTAAACATTACACATTTTATTTTACTATCGTTATCCTTTAAAGTAAAATACATATGGCCTGAACTATGATGCTTAAAATTCGATATTTCACCCTTTACAACTATATTAGATAGTTGACTATTATTTTCTATTATATCCTTAATATATAAATTAAGTTCTGTTACAGTTAAGGCATTATTGTTCATTTTTATCTCTCCTATTTTGATTTAACCTTTTAAATCCTATTAAAGCTACACCAACAGCATTATCCAATGAATATTCTGGTTTTGCTACATATACTGTTCCTTTATATTTTTCATTTAAAATATTACTAATGTATTTGCTTGAAGCTACCCCTCCAAACAATAATATTTTTTTATTGTACTTTATAACAATATTGCTTATTAATTTCTCCAATGTTTTAACAACACATTTCATAGTAGCTAAAGCTATTTCATCCCTTGGATAACCCTTTTCTATAAATCCTGTCGCCTTTGTTTCTTGTCCTGACAAATTAAAATAAACCCCATCTACCTTAGATGGAATAACTAAATCAGTATGCGAAGTATTTAAGGCCAAATCATCTATATATTTACCTGCAGGAAAATCAAATCCCAAAGCTACTCCTACTCTATCAATAAATTGTCCAATACTTATATCCATTGTCCCTCCAATAAGTTCTATGGAAGGATTAGTGTTATCTTTGCACAGTAATACCTCTGAAGTTCCCCCTGAAATATGAATAGCAATAAATTCTTGTTCAGTAAATCCGACTGAAAACTTTGCAGATTCTATATGTCCTTCCTGATGCGTAGTTTCGTAATATGGGATTTTTAATACACTTGCAATTGATTTTGCTGTAGATTCGCCTGCCTTAAATACAGGCATATATGAATTTTTGTATGGTCTTGGTCTAGTACTAACGCATATTGCATCTATATTTGAAACTTCATTTTCATCCAGCAAGTCTGGAATATTTTTTATGTGCTGAAAAAGGGCTTCTGATTGTCTTAAGCCCCTTTTTCCCTTTTCTACATATAAAATTTTTCGCCTATCATAAACTACTTCATTGTCCTCAACTATACATATAGAGGTTGTATAATTACTTGTATCTATTCCAAGTACTCTACTCATTTTTTAGCTCCTTAATAATATTGCCTAATATACCATTTATAAAGGATGGTGAGTTATCTCCACCATATTTTTTTGCTAATTCAACAGCTTCATCTATAGCTGCGGCATTAGGTACATCTTCTCTATAAAGCATTTCATAAAGTGCAAGTCTCATAATTGCTAAATCTACCTTAGCTATTCTATTTATTTTCCAACCCTTCGAATACTTTTCTATATACTCATCTATTAATTGCTTGTTCTTATCTACACCCTTAACACAATCTTCTATGTACTCCATCTGATCCTGTAAATTTTTATATTCATCCAATTCATTAATTTTATTAATTGTTTCAACAGCGGATTCCTTAGTTAGCTCCATCTGAAATACTAATTTCATTGCCAATTCTCTTGCTGCTTTTCTACTCATATGCACTCCTCCATTACTTCCATTCGTTTGGTATTATTTTCTCTATTGTTTCTAATATGTTTTCTTTATTATCAATCTTATTGCCAATATAATAACCTAAAAGAACACAAAATACAATAAATATAGTTTTGAAAAATCCTATCAATAAAACAAGAATTGAAAATACTAAACCTGTGGCTACCCCCAAAATTTTTCCCTTATTTTCTACAAAAAATTTAACGATTGCTTCCCTATTCATATTTAAATCGCTCCTTTAACGAAGCCTTGCAGTTGTTGATAAATTTTCAACAACCACTTTAACTTCCTCAACAGGTATTTCAACTAAAGCCTCAACTTTTTCCTTTACAAGCTTTTGAACTTCTATAACTGTTTGAGGTATATTAAGTTCTGGTAGAATAACTCCCTTTATCATTATGCTGATTTTATCGCCCTGTGGTTTCACGAATACCTTTATTTCTTTAAATCCTCTTATTTGATATACAGCTTTATATACAATTGATTTAATTGTTTCAAAGGTAATTGTAATTTCACCTTCTGCTGTGTATTTTATTAAATGAAGATTATTGTTATTAGATTTTATCATTCCTATTAAAATCACTATATTTATTAAAATTAATGCACTTATTACAAGTATAGTATATATAGAATTATAATTTTTGTCCAATATGTTTATAAAGTAACTATAGTCATATACTCCTACTGAAATTGACAACAAAAAAAACAAAATTACAGTTACTATTAATATGTATATACTCCCTAATAATTTATTCATTAGCTCACCCCTATTTCATATTTGAAGCTCATACAATGCCTGTCTATATCGCATTTATATGAGCCTCTCACATTCTTATTTATTTTTCTTTTCCTCTTCCTTATTTTCTTTTGTAATATTAATTCCCTGAATATGAATATTAACATCCAAAACCTTTAATCCAGTCATAGTCTCTACTGATCTTTTAACATTTTGTTGTACTTCAAATGCTATATCAGGTATTCTTACACCATACTCTATTATCAAATTCAAATCAATTACAACTTCACCTTCTTCATTAATTTGAACTTTAATACCCTTATTTGATGACTTTACACCAAATTTCTCAACAAACTCCTCTGTAAAACCACCATACATTCCAACTACGCCTTTAACCTCTGTTGCTGCTATTGATGCAATAATACTAACCACTTCAGGTGCTATAACAACTTCTCCTATTCCATTTGTATAAATTGTATTCTCACCCATTAAATCCACCTCCAATTTTTCAAAAAGTAATAATTTTCGGGCTAAAAGCCCGAATATATAAAATCTAAATATTTACAAATTACTTCAAATAATAGTGTACAACTAATATAAAATAAAATCAATAGTTTTATTTACAAATTTTATTATTTTTGATTCTTAATTATTATTTTTGTTGGTGATATACTTGTTGTTCTAACTACATCATCCATTAGCTGTGCTGCCTGTTCGCTGGTTAAATCCTCAGCACTTTTTACACAAAGTTCAACGCCATTTTCATTGATAAAACATACAGCATCCTCAAACCCTCTCTGCTTTGCTAATTGTTCAACTCTTGCTTGCTTATCTGCCCAATCTGCAAGTAAAATTAATTTTGCCTGAGCTTGTGCAATTGCCTCTTTAGTTGAATTCTTATTATTAATAATATTCTCAAGCTCCTGCTTATGAATGCTTAATTGATTATCTCTTCCACTTCTTGCTTCAACAAAATAGTTTGAATTACTTTTTGAAGTTTGAGTAGTTTTGTCACTTAGATTAGATACACCCTTTGACTGATCATTAAACTTTTTTGCATACCAAGCAGAGCAGGCAATAAGTACAACCAACACAGCGATTATTGCAGTTTGTTTTCTGAATTGTTCCATTTAACTCCCCCCAAAATATTATTTCTAAATAATTTATATGTAACTATTAAAACTTATATTCTCTATTTTTTCATAGGTTCAACTGTAACTTTATTAGCAGGTAAATTCAAAACTGTTTTAACTGCATTTTTAATAGTCTCTTTTACTATGGGGTTATCAGCACCTTCTGCTACTACTATAACCCCGCCAATTGATGGGTTAACCTGTTTTAATATAAATGGTTTTTGCGAACTTCCTTCATTCATCATAACAACATTTATACTTTTGTTATTTTCATTTGTTGTTCTTGTTCCACCCTGACTGTCCTTTTCCTGTATAGTTCTGTTATTTTCATTTATGTTATACGCAGGCTGTGATTCGGTGCTGCCTTCAAAATATACCATAACATTAACTCTTCCTACACCCTTAATTTGTGATAATATATCAATAAGCTCTCTCTTTATCTTATCTTCATAGCTTGTACTTAAATTTAATTCTACATTTTTGCTATTTGTTTGTTCTGCATCTACATCATTGTTTTTATTTTTTCTATAGTTTGAAGATAAAATATTTGCTGCCAATATAATTAAAATACCTATTAAACATACTATCAAACAATTAATCATATACTTTTTGATATTTTCTCCATTTAACTTAAAATTAAATTTAAAACCCATACTCATCCCTCACTTTACAAAAACTATATTTTCTTCAGAAACTCTATATGATTTTGTAATGTAATTAACTATATCCTTATCTTTGTTTTCATATAAGTTATTTGAGTTATTATTTCCTATTACAACCTTCTCAACTGGTTTTATATCAGAAGAATCATCCTTTTTTAATTCAATATATTTTATACTTCCAAAATCATCTGAGCCAATTTGTGTGTTAACATCAATTCTTTTTACCGTTATTTTTTTGCCTGTATTTTTATATACATCTTTTTCAATATTCTCCTTAAGCTTTTCTTTAAATTCATCTATAGTTACTTCCTGCATTCTATTTTGAAGAGAAACAGCATTTTCAGAATTATTTAAAATTGGTTCATACTTTTTTTCATATAATGATATACTTGATTCCAAATTAAAACTTTTATCAAACAATTTAAACACAGGCATAAGTATGTTAATTATAACAATTGCTCCTATTACAAATTTAGAATATTTCTTCATTGAATTTTCAGGAAGTATCAATTCTGCAAGTGTCAAAAATATAATTAAAGTAACTATTGTAGTTATCCAACCCTTTAAAAAACTAATCATCTGCATCACCCTACCGTAATTAAAAGTCTACCTGTTGAAGCGATTATAGTAATAATTATAAAAAACATAATCGCAACTGATAAAATACTTGAAAATAAAATGGTTATTGCTCCTCCAACCGATGATAAACAATCAACTATCTTACCATCTACAATTGGTTCCATAATTGCACCAACAAATTTAAAAATGAATGCCAGTATTATTAGCTTTATGAGAGGAAAAATACAAATGCTCAACATAACAACAAGACCAACAACACTTATTGCATCCTTTAGAATCATTGAGTAACCAGCTACTGTTGTTACTGCATCAGATAATGATTTTCCTACTATTGGTATAAAGCTATCAACCATAAATTTAGTTGTCTTTAATGTAACTTGATCAATTGATGCAGATGTGCTACTTCTTATAGTTATAAAAGCTACAAAAATTGTCATAATAAATCCTAATACCCAAAGAGTTGTCTGTTCAAGCAGTTTTACTAATTTTGATATCTTTATATCATCACTTAAATTATTTACTATATTTAAAGCCACAATTAAGATGGTTAGAGGTAATATAAAATCTTTAATTACATCACTAAAAAGTTTACTTATAAACATAATTGCTGGATCAAGCATTGTTGCAGTTGCAAAACCACCAACTGATGCAACTAATATCATTAAAGAAGGCATAAGAGAATTAACAAAGTTTATCATCTGCTCAATTGTATCTCTACTTAATGCAACAATCAAAGTAAAAGACTTTATTATTATTACAACTATAAGTAGATAACAAGCATAAAAAGCTATATTTGATACTGAAGTACTCGAAAAAGAGGATTGTAAATTTTTTAAAAGAGCACAAAACACTCCTAAAAATAGAAGTTCAATCATCAGTTTTGAATTTGCAAGTATCTCTTTAAATATATATTTTTTTGATCCATCTAAAAGACTTTTGATTATTCCTTTTAATGAATGCGTATTTTTATATTCTTCTACGAGTTCACTAAAACTAAAATTAGGTATATAATCACTTCTCTGTTGTATTATTTTTGCTGTCTCTTCTAACTGTTGAAGATCAACATTAGGACTATCTATACTTTTACCTAAAGCCAAAGATTTAATAGGTATACACATATATATAATTAAAAAAACTAATATGTATTTATATTTCATTTTCATCACCTACGGTAATAATTTTAGCACCATCTCCATAACTGCCATTATAATTGGTATTGCC
Source organism: Caloramator sp. (assembly GCF_020054765.1). Taxonomy (NCBI): domain Bacteria; kingdom Bacillati; phylum Bacillota; class Clostridia; order Eubacteriales; family Clostridiaceae; genus Caloramator; species Caloramator sp. Next base: position 85,068 of record NZ_JAIHAO010000001.1, read on the forward strand.
ATAACTAAAATAAGTACTTTTCCAGCAAATTCAATTTTTGATGCTAACGAGGATTGTCCAATGTCTTTACATATTTCAATACCAAAGGAGGCAATATAAGAAATAGCTATTATTTTTAATACAATATTTACATATGTATAATCAATATTGGCCTTTAATGCAATTTCCTGCATAGCTTGTATTACAACAGTAAATTTAGTTAGCATCATAAAGAAAATTACTATTCCAAATAATATACTTACCTGTATTGCAATTTCCTTTTTTTCTTTACTCAATAATGTAAGAATTACAGCTAATATTAAAGCCATAAGAACAATTTGAACTATTTCCATCTAATCACCCTCTATAAATGAAACATTGCCACTAAGCTCCTGAATAAATTTGACATATATGAAACTGTCATAATTAAAATCATAATTAAACCAATTATTGAAACTAACGTTGAAATTTCTTTTTTATCTACACTCTCTAACACTTTGTCTAATATGGCTAATATTATACCAAACACCGCTATTTTTAAAATTTCAATTAAATCAAGTGGCATACCCTAATCCCTCCCTACACTAAAATAATGACAATCAACAGTCCTCCTAAAACACCTAAGTATTTATAAAGTTTTTCATTCTTTTCTCTTGTTACCTCTGCCTCCTTTTCAATTCCTTCAAGCTTCTTTAAAACAATATTAAAGTTTTTCTTATGGCCCTCAAAATCGCTATTACCAAGCCCCTGAATGAAGGCATTTAATATTTCCAAATCCTCCTTCTCTAAATATAAATTCTGTTTACATTCACTAAAAGCTAAATTAAAACATTCACCTATTGATTCTATTTTTTTGTCTCTTAAATAATTAGACATCTTACTAAAAAGCTCCTTAAATGGTGAAGAACAGTTTTTGGATACATTATAGAGTGCTAACCACAAGGGATTAGAAGAATACAGTATTTCACTTGATAAACTATTTATACAAAACTGAAGTTCTCTAATCTGCCTAACCCTTTCCTTATAGCCAAAAGAGTACAGATATCCCATAGCCGAAGTAGATAGAATAATCATTAAACCACCTAAAATCTTAAGCATATTACTATCCCCCTTTAGTTTATTTTTATAATATTTTCTATAGTACCTGGCCCATTTTTATTGCTTAAAAAGACAACCACATCTATACATTCATTTTCAAACAATAATTTTATTCCTCTTCGTTTTAATACATCATCTAAATCTTTCCCGTGCACTGTAGATATAACTTTTACTCCTGTATTTATTGCATCCATAATTGCCTCTGCATCCTTTATACTTCCTATTTCATCAACTGCAATAACATCCGGAGACAATGTTCTAACTGCCATCATTAACCCTTCAACCTTTGGGCATCCATCCAATACGTCAGTTCTTATACCTACATCATTTTGTGGTATTCCTAAATAGCACGATGCAATTTCACTTCTTTCATCAACAACAGTAACCTTTTTTCCTACTAAATCAATATCCTTAATACCATTACTCAAAAGTCTAACTAAATCCCTAAGAATCGTTGTTTTCCCACATCCAGGTGGAGAAACGATAAGCGTATGCTTTATTCCATCTTTATATATAGATTTTGCTAAACTTAATGCACAGCCCTTAACTTCCTTTGCAATCCTTATATTAAGGCAGGATATATTTTTTATTGTCTTGATTCTTCCACCTTCATTTACAACTTTCCCAGCAATACCCACACGATGTCCTCCTTTTAAGGTTAAAAAACCTTGTTTTATATCCTCCTCCATTGTATAAAGAGAATAATCACACATTAATAGGTATATTTTTTCTATATCTTCCTTAGTCACTATAAGTCCATTTTCACTTTTTATTTCCCCATTTTCATCCAAAAAAAATCCTTGATTATTTTTATATAACATTAAAGGTTTATTTGCTCTAAGTCGTATTTCCTCAATTTCATAAAAACCAAAATTCTTTATTTTAATTAAAGGGTTCCTGATTCTTTCTGTAAGTATTGGAAAAATATCCTTTTTAAACGTTTGTACAACTTTTTCCTTTTCATATGTACTCATCTACCCTCCCCCTTTCTTAATACAAATTATATTTTTAATTAAAGTTATTTATTACAAAAAAATGAGGGAGTCTTTCCCTCATTAAAATTTCTAAAAAAAATTAAACTAATAACAAAAAAGCCCTATGATGGATTTTAAGGCATTCCATCATAGGGCTAAATGAATACATATGTCTTATAATATTTTCATTCTTTATCGCAATTACATTCTTCTGAATCACAATGACAGTGTTCAACAAAATATATTGGTTTATCACAGTTTGGACAAACTATTTCTCCATCTTCATCGTCTTCTTCAAACATATCTTTATCTAAATAAACCTTTTCGTGGCAATTTGGACATTCTACTTCCACAAAACCATTTTCATCAAAATCATCATAATCTTCAAAATCTTCATCATACTCATCATCATTATAGTCTTCGAATATTTCATCCTCAACATCAGCTAAATCTTGATCAATTGCATCTACATATTCATCTAATTCATTTTGATTTTCCTCAAGCATTTCAATTGATTCTGCTATATCATCTAAAACATCAATAATAGCTATAAGTAACCTACCTTCCTTTGTTTCATGAGTTATTCCCAGACCATCTGATAATCCCTTTAGATATGCAACCCTTTCCTTAATATTTTGCATAATTTTTCCTCCTTCATATATTAATTAACAGTGGCCGAAGCCACTGTTCTATTATTAGTATGCATTATACTCTTGACATATATTCACCAGTTCTTGTATCTATTCTAATTATATCACCTTGGTTTATAAATAGAGGAACCATAAATGTTGCACCAGTTTCAACTGTTGCAGGCTTCATAGCATTAGTTGCAGTATCTCCTCTTACTCCTGGCTCTGTTTCAACAACTTCAAGTTCAACGAATGTTGGTGGTTCAACTGAGAACGCTTCACCCTTGTAGAACTTGATTATAGCATTCATATTCTCCTTAAGATACTTAATTGCATCTTCAACCTTTTCGTAGTTAAGTGGTACTTGATCATATGTTTGAGTATCCATAAAGTAATAAAGAGTACCATCATTGTATAGATATTGCATTTCTTTTCTTTCAATTACTGCTTCTGGGAACTTTTCTGTTGGGCTGAAGGATTTTTCTATAACTGCTCCAGTAACAACATTCTTAAGTTTTGTTCTAACAAAAGCAGCACCCTTTCCTGGCTTTACGTGCATAAATTCAATAACAGTATAAACTTGTCCATCCATCTCAAAAGTTGAACCTTTTTTGAAATCTCCTGCTGTAATCATTGTATATAATCCCTCCATAGTAAATTTATATTTAATTTTTAATTATTAACTACAGTTCAATAAGATGCTTTGGTGATTTTGAAAGAACTCTATATCCATCTTCAGTAACAAGAACTAATTCCTCAATTCTTACTCCTCCAAAGTTAGGTATATATATACCTGGTTCATCTGTTATAACCATACCTGTTTCTAAATTAAACTTACTTCTATAATTAACATATGGTAATTCGTGAACTTCTCTTCCAACTCCATGTCCTAATCCATGACCAAATCTTTCACCATATCCTCTTTCTACTATAATGTCTCTTGCTATTTTGTCAAGTTCAAAACAACTTATTCCAGGTCTTACAGCTTTAAGTGCAGCTTCATTCGCATCTAATACTGTATAATAAATTTCTTTTTGCTTATCATTTGCTTTACCAACAACAATTGTTCTTGTCATATCTGAACAATAACCTTTATATACACATCCAAAATCAAGAGTTACAAATTCACCTTCATTTATTATTTTTTCTGAAGCTGTACCGTGAGGTAATGATGATCTATTGCCTGATGCCACTATAGTTGGAAAAGATAGAGCGGAAGCTCCCATCTTTTTCATAAAAAATTCTAATTCTAACGCAACTTCATTTTCAGATACACCAGGTCTTATATAATTTAAGATGTGTTCAAATGCTTTATCTGCTATACTTGCTGCTGTTTCTATTAGCTTTATTTCTTCTTCATCTTTAATCATTCTAATCTTTTCTATAGTTTGTTCAAGTTTTACTATTTCTACTCCTTCAAGTTTTTCCTTATATGTAATATAATCGGCAAATGACATTCTGTCTTCTTCTACACCTAATCTCTTTATATTGTGTTTATCTGATAGCATTTTTATAAAATCATAAATTGGTGGCTTATATTCTAAAACTTCAAAACCAGCTACTTCATTTTGTGCCTGTTCAGTATATCTTGAATCTGTTATAAAATATGCTTTTTCCTTTGTAATAAATAAGAAACTATCATCTCCAGTAAAACCACTTAGATAATTTCTATTTTCATCCTTATAAACTAAAGCTGCATCAATATTTAATTCATTAAACTTGCTTAAAAATTTTTGTAATCTCTTTTCACTCATTTTTGTTACCCCCTATATCTTTTATTGCCATTAATGCAATTTTATAACCTACTTCTCCTAAGCCAGTTATTACACCAACACAGGCTGGTGCAGTAACAGATTTTTGCCTAAATTCATCTCTTGCATATATATTGGTAAGATGTACTTCTATTGTTGGCTTATCTATTGACCTAATACAATCATATAAAGCATAGCTATAGTGGGTATATGCACCTAAGTTTATTATTAATCCATCAGCATCTTTATAATTATTATGTATAAAGTTAATCAACTCACCTTCTATATTACTCTGATAGATTTCAACTTGTATATTTAATTCCTCTGCATTTTTCTTTATATAAGAACACAGCTCTTCATAACTTAAATTACCATATATTTCTTTTTCTCTAATACCTAATAGATTTAAATTAGGACCATTTACAACCAATATCTTCATAATATCACCCTTAATATACAATAACAATAGTATTTTAGCAGATTATTGCTCAGATTGCAAACTATAGTTTAATTTAGTAAGATATTCTATATATATTTTTTTCATCTTAAGTGAATCTTCAGCCATATTTTCTCTTGATTCACATATAATTCTTGGTGATATTTTTCTTTTTACAAGAAGTTCTGCTAATGGTTCAAATTCTGGTCCATATTGTGTATCATTAAATGTCCAATGCTTTTTTTCTCCTGCCTCTGTAAATTCTATTCTGCTAAAATGGCAGTGTAGATTATCTAACCTATATCTACCTAATGCATTTTCAATTCTGTTGAAAATAAATTCGTAATCTTCAATTGAATTAATAGCACCTCTGCCTAATGCATGAATATGTCCAAAATCTATTGTAGGAATTAATGTCTCATCTATCTGGCATATCTCTAAAATTTCATCTAATGTACCTAATTGATTTTTCTTTCCCATAGTTTCAGGGCATATAAGAATTTTACCATATAGGTTTAATTCCTTAAGCATAATTAATGATTTTTTTATAGCTACAACTAAATTTTCAAAGGCCTGTTTTCTTAAGATTTTACCTACTGAACCAGGATGCAGAACTACACGATCAGCCCTCATTTTATCAGCAAGTATTAAGGTTTTCCTTAAATATTCTTGGGATTTATCCTGCATTTCAACATCAGAACTCCCAAAATTTATATAGTATGGACTGTGTATAGAAAGAAGTATATTGTTTTCAAAAGCAGCATTACCAATCTTTTCTGCTGTTTCAAATCCTATGTTAATTCCTCGTCCAAAGGAATACTCATAAGCATCAAGTCCCCTTTCCTTTAACCATTTTGGCATATCTACTGAAGATTTATAACCTTCATCATAAAAACTTTTTGAGTTACCAGATGGTCCAAATTTTGCTGTCATATTATCCTCCCTTTTAAGTGCTTTAAATATATGTTTTGCATATTTCTAATATTTTATCAATTGTTTCTTCTAAATTATAATTTTCAACTTCATAATCACAATAATTTTTATATAGATTTATTCTTTGCTCATAAAGTTCATACAGTTTATTTTTGTCTTTTATAATCGGTCTACCCTCCAAACTCAATGTATTACTTATATCTTCTATATTTCTATTTATAAATATAATTACACCATTCTTTTTAAGATTTAATATATTATTATAATTTAAAACTACTCCTCCTCCAGTTGATATGACACATCTGTCCTTTTTTGATAGTATTTCAATTATTTTTGATTCCTTCTGCCTAAAATAAGTTTCTCCTTTATGGAACATCTCTTCTATACTTTCTCCATAAGTATCAATTAAAAGTTTATCTGAATCAAAAAAAGGTATGCCTAACCTTTGTGCCAAAATATTACCCAATGTCGTTTTACCACACCCTGGCATACCTATCAATACAATATTCATAAAGCATCACCTTTGTTATATAATTAAATTTTCTTAAATATATCTATCAATAATAAAATATAAATCAATATATGAACTTGATGTTTTGACAAAATTAACTTAAATTCTTTTGTGTACTTCCTTAAATTATTAAGCATTAAATTATTTGTAGCTTATTTCCTTATAAATGGATTTTATATATGTGCCACATATGCCTTTTACAGATATTGTATACTTTTTCTCATATTTTTTATTTTTAAAAACCACCTCAACACTGTTATTATAATCTAAGTTTAAGTCTATTGTTCTATCTTTTGCTATTTCTCCTTCTCTTTCAATTATATTCCTATAAACATAAATCAACCCAGCTTCAGCATTATTGTGGGCTTGTTCTGATAGTAGTGTACTATTTTGAATAATATTAGAACTCATCAAAACAGACGTCGTCAAAAATACTAATGTAATAAGTAAAAAGGCAATAATTATATAATAAATTGCAACACTACCTCTGCTTTTCATATGCTTCACCTATAAAACAAGTATATTTATTATTCAAATTAGTTGTTACAGTCACTTTGTATAATTTTTCTGACTTTTTCTCAACCAAAACATAATCTATTTGAGGCACTATCTGTTGCGAATCTACATTATATCTTAAAATTCCATTTTTTATATATAAAACACCTCCATAGGACGTCTTAAAAATCTCCAATCTATTTTTATTTGTTGAGTTTATTAATTGTATTTTATCCGTCCTTATTTTATCAGAAATAAAATCTATGGCAATAGTAGCATTAATTAAATCTGAATTATCTTTGCTCATCTTTTTGTTTATCTCAAAAGTAAAGCTATAAAAATCCAGCGATATCAGTACTATAATTAAAAATATAAAAAGAGCTACAATAGATTCAACTAACGTAAATCCTTTTTTCTTCATTAATTAATCACCTATCTATAACTTGATAATTTTAAAGAATACCCATTTACCCTATCATTAACCTCAACACTTAATTGATAAAGATTAAAATCAAGATATTTAAACTGAAGAATAACCATAAACCTTTCATTATTATCCTTACTTAAACTCAATATATTTTGGTCTATAGTATCTAAAAGTTCAGAAGAAGAATTTAAATATATATTACATTTTAAATCTGCATAAGAAGTACTACTCTTTTTATACATCTCACAAATGGACATTGCAATCAAATACATATTATAATTATCTCTGCTTTTACTATATAATTTTATGTTATTTATATTTATATCTGCTATAGTAGATATTAAAATAACAATAGAAAATAATACAATTAAAACTTCTATTAGAGTAAAGCCTCTTTTCTTCAAACTTATCACTTAACCTCCATAATCCTTGTGTATCCTATTGTCAATGTAATATTTCTATATTTATTAGTATTTTTATCATAAACTGATATAGTACAAGCATGAGGAGATATATTGCCATCAGGTTTAAAAATAACTATTCCGTTTTCAGGAATAGTACTCTTAACCCTACTAATTAAGTAGTCATTATTTAGTTTTCTTTTCTTTAATACCTTTCCATTTTGTCCTCCAATGTATATTTCATATCCATTGAAATCGTGTTTATATTCGTCTAATGTAAAAAAAACCTTAACCTCATTTATTCTGCTGTTTATTGCCAGCATTTTTGCCTCCTGCATATCAGTAATTATAGTCTCAATAGTACTATCTAATATATCCTTCTTAAACAAATCTAAATCTAAATTAATCACACTTAAGGATATTATTATGATAGCTATAGTGCAAATTATTTCAATTAATGTATAGCCTCTTTTATTCAAACTATCCCTTCTTTAAAAGAGTGATATATACCAGTTAAATATTAAATCACCAAATAAAACAACTATAGCTGTGGCTAATGAAATAAAAGGTCCAAAGGGTATATAATCCTTTCTTCCCTTTACCTTAAAAAGTATAAGTAGTACGCCTACAACCCCTCCAATTATAAAGGATAAAAGGAGCATTAAAAATGTATTAATAAATCCTAAATAGATTCCACATAGCAGACAAATTTCAATATCGCCTTCACCCATCGCCTTTGTCAAAAATACTATAGCTCCTATAAATAAAGCTCCAAGTAAACCTCCTAATATGCTGTTCTTAAGTGGAATATTTAAATAATACTTTTCTAAAATAACAAAAAAATACCAAACAATATTCCCGTTAATGTTGTATTAAAATATACATCTTGAGTTAAGTAGTCAATTGTACCAATAACAATTAAAAAACAGAACAAAACTGCATATTTAAAAAAGGAAATGCTAATTCCAAACTTTAAATATAGCAATCCAAACAGAGTAGCTGTCATTATTTCTATAATTGGATAAATAATTGAGATTCTCTGCCTGCAACTTCTACATCTCCCCTTTAAAAGAATATAGCTAATTACAGGAATTAAATCATACCACCTTAATCTATATCCACAATTTGTACAGTGGGACGGTGGATATGCTATCGACTCCTCCCTTGGAATTCTATATATACATACGTTTAAAAAACTACCTATAATCAGTCCAAAAATTATAGAAAAAATAAAATATGTAGTTTCCATAAACTCCCCTCCAGATTAAATATCACCTTCGCCCTCTACGATATAAAACAGCCATTTGGAGAATGTTTGTCAAGGTCAACTGCAATTGAATTTTAATTTTTTAATTTTTTTAAGTAGTTTTTCATAAGCTTTTTACACTACCTTAAATATTAATTATTTTTGTTCTGCTACTGGTTTTAAAGTACCTTCTTCTACAAGGGCTTTTAAATCAGTGACAGTATAGTTTAATAACTCACTGTTTTTTTCTGTAAGTTTATCAATCAAATTCTTAAGTCCAGTCGCATTAGGATTTGTTTCATCGATTGTTAAATCTGATATTACTGTGTTTGTATTTAATTCTACATTAGTCGTTCCCTGAACAGAGGCATTATAAAGTTCAATTGCATTTAATAACATTCTTGCTTCAGACCTTAGCTTGGTATTTTTTGCATTTACAGTATAGCTTGTTACTTCTGGTATTAAGGTTGCTGCCAAAATACCAATTATTGCTATTGCTGCAATAAGCTCAATTAGTGTAAAACCCTTCTTTTTTTTCATATAAATACCTCCCTGTCAATAATTTCAATAATAATTATTGACAGGTTTTTTATGGTTTAAACTTTAAATTATACTTCTATAAATCTTAAATATTGGTAACATCAAAGCCATAACTATAAATCCTATAAATACTGCAACCATTATAATTAGTGTAGGTTCAATATAAATTACAACCCTTTTAATATATTCGTCAAGTTCAAGATAGTAATACTCAGACATATTTTTTAAGGTTTTATCTAATGTACCTGTTTCCTCTGTTGTTCTTAATATATTTATAAGCATTTTAGGAAAAAATTCAACCTGTGATAGCGACTCACTTAGACTAACTCCCATTTGAACCCCTAAAGCTGCCCTTTTAAACTTCTCTTTTATAAATCTATTTTCAACTACATTTGTTAATATTTCTATTGACCTTGCAATTGGAACTCCACCACTCATTAACATTGCTAAAATAGCAGTAAATTGAACAGATGTATTTAATATATTTATCTTTTTAAAAATAGGAAGCTTAATAGCTAAATACTCCTTTGCCTTGTTTGCTGAATCTGTTCTTTTGTTAATTTTAAAAATTAAAAATAGCAATACCAAAAAACTTAAAATAATTATTTTGTATTCTCCTATAAAATATGATAATTTAATAACAATTTGAGTAGGTAAGGGAACTTCTTGTTTATTAAATTGATATAATATATCTGTAAACATAGGTATAATTTTATTAAATAAAGCCATCATAATGGTTATTGTCAATACAAATACCAACTTTGGATACGCGGTTGCCTGTTTAATCTTATTACTTAATGAATATTGTTTATAGTAGTAATCTGATAGCATACTAAAGATTTCCTCTAAATTGCCACTTAATTCACCAACCCTTATCATATTAATAAAAAAATATGGGAATTTTTTAGTATCTTCAAAGGCTTTAGATAAAGGCAATCCAGTCTGTACATTGCTATAAACATCTTCAAAAACATTTCTTAGCCTTCCTTCTGATTGTTCAATCAAAAGCTCAATAGTTCTTAAAATATCTAAACCCGATTGACTTGCAATATGTAATTGCTTGCATATAAAATAAAAATCATTACTATTCAATTTTCTTTCAAATTTTATATCTATCTTTTTTCTTTTAAAAATAGGAGAGACACTGATCCTTTTAAGAACAGTGTCTGTTACCTCAATACCTTCAGTTTGTATTAATCTACTTAATGTTTTACCCTCTGTTTTTTTTATTCTATTAAAGTATTTTGGCATACAAACACCCCACAGCCAAAAACTATAGATTTAAAAGCCTCATAACAATATCTCTATCAACTGAATAATTAAGAGCATCTTCATAAGTTATCAAGCCTTTTTTGTAAAGTTCAACAAGAGACATATCCATAGTTTTCATTCCATACTTTGCACCTGTTTGAACTGCTGAATCTATTTGATGAGTTTTTCCTTCTCTTATTAGATTTCTTATAGCTGGAGTCGCAACCATTATCTCCATAGCACAAACGCGTCCATTTCCATCTGCCCTTTTTATTAGTTGCTGGGATATAACTCCCTCTAAAACAGTAGAAAGCTGAACCTTTATCTGTTGTTGTTGATAAGGTGGAAAAACATCCACTATTCTGTCAACAGTTTTTGAGGCACCAATTGTATGTAAAGTTGATAAAACTAAGTGACCTGTTTCAGCCGCTGTTATAGCAATTGAAATTGTCTCTAAATCTCTCATCTCACCAACTAATATTACATCTGGATCCTCTCTTAATGCTGCACGAAGTGCGTTGGCATAAGATTTTGAGTCGTGTCCAATTTCCCTTTGGTTAACTATACTTTTTTTATGCTTGTGAAGATATTCAATAGGATCTTCAAGAGTAATTATATGGCAACTTCTGCTTTGATTTATTTCATTAATCATTGCTGCAAGCGTTGTTGACTTACCACTTCCTGTAGGGCCTGTTACTAATATAAGTCCTCTTGTTTTATTTGTAAGTTCTTTAAGAACTGAAGGCATATTAAGTTTTTCAAGTGTAGGTACCTGGGCTGCAACTGACCTTAATGCCATTGCATCACTACCTCTTTGTCTAAAAGCATTTACTCTAAATCTGCCAATACCTTGAAGTGAATAAGAAAAATCCAATTCCCCAACTTCTAAATACTTTTTATATTGCTCTTCACTTAAAACCTCCTTAACATAATGTTCTGCCATTTCTGTTGTTAATTTTTCATCAGTTATTTGAACTAATGAACCATTTACTCTCGCCGTTGGAGGAATTCCAACTGTGATATGTAAATCTGACGCTCCTATTTCTACAACTTTCTCTAACAATTCTTGAAATCTTAGCATATCTATCCTCCCTTTGTATACCCTAATCAATATTAGAAATGATTTTTACCATTTCATCTATAGTTGTTATTTTAGATATAACCATTTCTCTACAGGAATTTTTCAAAGTTTTCATACCTTTATTAATACACAAATCCCTTAATATGTCAATATTATGATTTTTAATTATCATATTTCTAATCTCTTTATCAATTTCTATTACCTCAAATACACCTATTCTACCTATATATCCACTGCCATTACATTCCTTACAACCAACTCCTCTACTTAACAAAATATCCTCTTTATCATCTAATTCTAATATTTTCTTTTCATATTCTGTTGCATAATAGGTAACTCTACAGTATGGACAGATTTTTCTAACTAATCTTTGTGAAATAATACCCCTTACAGCACAAGAAATTAAATATGTTTCTACCCCCATATCAACAAGCCTTAAAATAGCAGATGCTACATCATTGGTATGAATTGTACTTAAAACTAAGTGTCCTGTAATTGCCGCTCTTGGTGCTATTCTTGCTGTATCTAAATCTCTAATTTCACCTACCATTATAATATCTGGGTCTTGCCTTAAGACAGCCTTAAGACAGCTTGAAAAATCTAATCCTATCTTTGGATTTATATTTATTTGATTAATTCCATCTATCATATATTCTACGGGATCCTCTATTGTAATGATGTTTTTATTCTTACTATTTAAATCATTTAAAATTGAATATAAGGTTGTTGTTTTTCCACTACCTGTAGGGCCACATATTAAAATTAATCCACTATTTTGTATTATCAATCTTCTTATGATGTCTTCGTCTGCTTTATTAAAGCCTAACTCTAATCTACTTAAATTAATATTATTCTTTTTTAATACTCTAATAACAATTTTTTCACCGTGAATTGTCGGAATAGAACTCACTCTGAAGTCTATTAACTTTGAATCCATATTAACAACTATTCTACCATCCTGTGGCAACCTCTTTTCTGATATATCCATATTTGCTAAAACCTTTATTCTACCTATAACACATTGGGTTATATTTGTTGATAAACTATACATTTCAATAAGTTCACCATCAATTCTAAACCTAATTTTTAAACTATTTATCATAGGTTCTATATGTATATCACTTGCATTAATATTAACGGCCATATGTAAAATATCATCAATCAAATTTATAGCGGGTGAATTATTAATCTTTAACTGCTGGGTATATAAATTAGTATTTAATTTACTTATACTCTCTTCTACTTTATCTGCTAAATAAAGTATTTTTTTACTCTTATAATGCTTTTCTATATTAATTTTAATATCGCTTCTTCTACTTAAATACAATTTAACCCTTCGTCCCGATACCTGTTTTATTTTTTCAATAATACTTGAATCAATGTATTTATATGTAGCAACCTTTATGATATCTCCATCTTCATCAAAGGGCAATATATAATTTTCAAATATTAATTCATATGAAACCAAATCAATTGCCTTTTGATTAATTGAAATTTTATCTAAATCCACTACTTCCAATCCTAAATTATATTTTAAGTCATCTAACAATTGCTCTTCTAAAGCAAAACCTAAATCTAAAAGAGCATCCTCTGTAGAACAACTATTCATTTGTTTATATTCTTTTAATACCTCAAGTTTACTTTTATCTTTTATGATTTTAGTTTCTATATTAAATAAAATTCCTGTGCTACTCAATATATCTCCTCCTAAATTAGGCTAATAAAATTATGCACAGGAATTTTATTATTTAAACTCCTAATATTAGCTGTATCTTAAATCTACTTTTATCTTCTTTTCTAATCTTCTAAAAAATTTTGTCATTATAAACTCCCTCGAATCTATAGGATCAACAAGAATAGTTTTTATACCAACTCTATTACCTCCCAATATATCAGTAAATATTTGATCCCCAATGATGCAAGTTTCTTCTATATTGTTATCAAAAAGCTTAATTGCACCTAAAAATTTTCTCTTCATAGGCTTTATACCAAATCCTGTATAGTATAAAATTTTATCATTACTAATAAAGTTTTTAACTCGTTTTGCTGAACTATTTGAAAGTAGGCATACTCTAAATCCCTCATTTAATAACTTCTCAATAAAAGTTCTTCCTTTATCATCAATTTGTTTAGCACCCCAACAAACCAATGTATTATCTATATCTAAAATAACATTTTGTATGTTCTGTTTCTTTAGCCATTTTAAATCTATATCATAAATACTTTTAAAATAGTAATCAGGTTTTAACAAATTTTTCATACTTACCACCTTTATCTATATTTTTCTATATTTTATCAAAATATAAGTCTAATGTCTAAATAAAATTACTAATATTTTGATTTTTTAAAAATAAAGTGCCTTGAACTAAAATTCTCGGCACCATAGAACAATACACTATATAGATTCTATTTTTGCATTTCCTTAGCCAATTTCTTAAGTGCTCTTTTTTCAATCCTTGACACATAACTCCTTGATATACCTAACATCTGTGCAATTTCCATCTGTGTCTTTGGTTCTCCACATAGTCCATAACGAAGCTTTATAATTATTTTTTCCTTTTCTTCTAGAACCTTGTCTATAATCCTATAGAGCTTTCTAATAGAAATTTTACTTTCTACTTCATCTAATATTTTATCACTTTCAGTACCTAAAACATCCATCAAGCATATTTCATTCCCCTCTTTGTCTACACCAATAGGATCCTGTAGATATACCTCTGTTTTCACCTTTTTTACAGAACGCATATACATTAGTATCTCGTTTTCAATGCATCTTGCAGCATAAGTCGCAAGTCTGTTTCCCTTATCATAATCAAAGCTTTCAATAGCTTTAATTAATCCAACTGTACCTATAGAAATTAAATCATCAGAATCCTTACCAATAGGTCCAAATTTTTTGATTATGTGAGCTACTAATCTTAAATTTCTTGTAATAAGTTCTGCTTTTGCCTGTTGATTACCATTTTTATATTCATTAAACAATCTCTTTTCTTCCTCTTCGGTGAGGGGTTTTGGAAATGAAGTCCCATTTGTTATATAGCCTGCAAGTAGAAATAGTCCATCTAAAAAGCTACATATAGTTTCTATTATCAATAAAACACCCCCCTGATAGGCCTATGTACATTATATGCAACTCAGGAGGGATTTGTTCCTAATTATTCCTTTGTATAGTTATATTATATCATAAATTTTTCAAAATATAAATACATTATTATACATTAATTATAAAATTTATAGCTCTACAGACACTTTTCTATCCTTCTGTAGAGCTATTTACTTTATATTGTTATTTTAATCCTTGCTTTCTTCTAACAATTTCATTAACCTTTGCAATCATAATATCTATTGCTACTTTATTGTATCCACCTTCAGGTATAATTATATCTGCATATCTCTTTGTAGGTTCAACAAATTGTAGATGCATTGGTCTAACCACATTAATGTATTGATCAATAACAGAGTCTAATGTCCTTCCTCTCTCTTTTATATCTCTCTTAATTCTTCTTATTATTCTAACATCCGCATCTGTGTCTACAAATATCTTAATATCTAACATATTTCTAATTTCTGGCTCAACTAAAATCATAATACCTTCTAAAACTATTATGTCTCTTGGTTCAACCCTGACAGTTTCTTTTTTTCTTGTATGATTTGAAAAATCATATATAGGCTTGTCTATTGCCTCTCCCATTGACAACTTTTTTAGGTGTTCAAGTAACAATGCTGTATCAAAGGCATCTGGATGATCATAATTTGTTTTTATTCTTTCTTCAAACGATAGATGACTTTGATCTTTGTAATAATTATCCTGTTCAATAACTGCTATGCTCTCCTCAGGGAGACTATTATAGATCTCCTGTGCCACCGTACTTTTACCAGAACCTGTTCCTCCTGCAATTCCAATAATTATAGGTCTACTCATTTCAATCCCCTTTCTCTTTTACCAACATATCGTATGGCTTTAATTCTTTTTCAGACTTTATTTTATATATCATCTGTGGATGAGGTGCAACTTCTATTTCTTGTCCTTCCTCGTTCCACATATTCTCTATTGTTAATTCAAAATTTTGTCCCTTTGAAGTTAATATTTCAACCTTCTCCCCTTTAAATACTCTATTTCTTTGTTCTATTGTTGCCATTTTTGTCTCTTTATCATAATCTAAAACAAGCCCTACTATATCATGAGTTCTTATATATGATGAACTATCATATATTTGTTTTTGTGGCTTTCCAAAATAAAAACCAGTTGAAAATTCTCTATGACTTGACTTTGATACATCTTCAAGCCATTTTGGATTAAATTTATAATTATCCCCTAATTCATAATAAGAGTCTATTGCCTCCCTATAGGCTTTAACAACTGAAGCAACATAATAGGAACTCTTCATACGTCCCTCAATCTTAAAGCTTGATATACCTGCTCTAATAAGCTCAGGTATGTATTCTATCATACATAGGTCTTGAGAGTTCATAATATATGTTCCTCTTTCATCCTCAAACACAGGAAAATATTGACCTGGTCTTTTTTCTTCAACTAAATAATATTTGTATCTGCACGGATGAGCACACATACCTCTATTTGAATCTCTATTGGTCATATAATTTGACAAAAGACATCTGCCTGAATAGGATATACACATAGCACCGTGTACAAACGCTTCAAGTTCTAAATCTTTTGGAACTTTATCCCTAATTTCTCTTATTTCATCAAGTGTTAATTCTCTTGCTAATACAACTCTACTTGCTCCTAATTTATACCAAGCTTCTGCTGATTTATAATTAGTATTATTGGCCTGTGTACTTATGTGAACTTCTAAGTCTGGTGCAACCTCTTTTACAATTGAAAAAATACCTAAATCTGATACAATCACAGCATCAACATTTATCTCCCTTAATGTTTTTATATACGCAGGAAGTTCAATTAAATCATTATTATGAGGGAATATGTTTATTGTAACATACACCTTTTTACCTAAATTATGTGCAAATTCAATTCCTTCCTTCATTTCCTCAATTGTAAAGTTATCTGCCATAGCTCTTAGGCTAAAATTTTCCCCACCTATATAAACTGCATCTGCTCCATAAACAAATGCTGTCTTCAACTTTTCTAAATTACCAGCTGGTGCTAATAATTCTACCCTCTTCATTATAATTCCTCCTTTATTTTGGTGCTCAAGGCCACCCCGTCTCCAACAGGAAGAACAACTGTTTCAAATATTGATGAATCAGATATTTCCTTAAGATACTTACGCATCCTTTTTACAATTGTTATTTTTCTTCTTATAAGAAGTTCATTTGAACAAACCATACCTCTAAATAAAACGTTATCAGCAAATACAATTCCATTTAATTTTAAAAGTCTATTTATTTTATTAAGCATTTCACTATAATGTCCCTTTGCTCCATCAATAAATATCATATCATATTTACCATCTAATTTATCTAAAATCTCAAGGGCATCTCCCTTAATTATTTTTATTTTTTCTTCTGCCTTTGCCCTTTTTATATTTTCTAAAGCAGTATTATACATATTTTCATCTCTTTCAATTGTCACAATTTCACAATCACTTCCTGCAGCATCAGCCATCAAAAGTGCTGAATACCCAATTGCAGTTCCAACCTCAAGAATTCTTTTAATATTGTTTGCCTTAATTATAACCTTTAGAAATTGTGCTACTTCCTTGTGAACAATCGGAACATTATTTTCCTCAGCATACAATCTTAATTCATTTAATAATTCATTATTCTCAGTTATTAAACCCCTTATATAATCTTCAACATAATCGTGAACTATTTTACTCATAATCTCCTCCAACTAAATAGAAGATACTCATTTATTACTGTGCTTTTTTCTTAAGAACTCTTCATAGGATTTGGTGAAAAAATGACTACCATCCCTTTTACTTTCATCAACTAAAAAATATAAATAGTCAACATTCGCTGGATTTAAAGCTGCTTCTATTGAAGCTAAACCAGGGTTACATATAGGTCCAATTGGTAAACCCTTTATAATATAAGTATTATATGGTGAATTTATCTTTAAATCATCAAAGGATAGTTTTTCTTTTGTTCTTCCTAAAGCATATTGAACTGTTGCACAGGATTCTAATTTTATATCCTTTTGAAGTCTGTTATAAAATACTGCCGCTATAATTGGTCTTTCTTCCTTAACCTTTGCTTCTCTTTCAACAATTGAAGCCAATTTTATTACATCATCTAATGTCATATTTTCTTTTTTTATTTTTCCTTTTATATTCTTTTTATAAACATCATCAAATCTTTTTAACATAATATTTATAATTTCATAATTAGACATTCCTTTTTTTATTTCGTATGTATCAGGGAAAAGATATCCTTCAAGTCTTGAAGGTCTATCTTTGATCCCATCTAAAAATTCATAATTAAAACTGCCATTTTGAGCTTCTTCTAAAAAAGAATCAATATCTTTTATTATCTCTAAGCTTTTTAATTTTTCTGCTATTTGTTTTACCGTAAATCCCTCAGGAACTGTTACCATAATAATATTTTTATCAGTTTCACCGTTATTTATCATATTGAATATTTGCTTTAAAGACATAGTTTGGTTAAATTCATAAGGTCCTACATTAAGTTTTAAGTTATTTAACTTAAAATAGTATTTAGCAACAAGATAACTTCTAACTAACCCCTTCTTTTTTAAACTCTTTGCAACAAAATCTATATCCGCCTTCGTTCCAATTCTGAAATCTACACCCTTATTATTTGTCTTAGACATTGGAACATTTATAATATAGTATATACTTCCTAAAACAACTGCCATAATCAAAAGAAACAAAATAAAAATCTTTTTACTTTTACCCATAAACCCAAAAACCTCCTATTGCTTTTTTCTTGAAGCTTCCCTCTTTCTCATTGTTGAATCTAATATTTTTTTCCTCATTCTAATACTTTTTGGTGTAACTTCAATAAGTTCATCAGATGAAATAAGTTCTATACATTTTTCTAACGTAAGCTCCATTGGTGGAGATAATTTTAAGGCTTCATCAGAACCTGCTGCTCTCATATTTGTTACGTGCTTCTTTTTACATACATTAACATCTATATCCTCATTTCTTGAACACATACCAACTATCATACCTTGATATACTGGTGTACCAGGTGTAATAAACAACGTACCTCTTTCTTGTGCATTATACAATCCATAAGTTACAGCTTCACCTGTCTCAAAAGCAACAAGCATTCCTCTGCTTCTCTCTTGTATATCCCCCTTATATGGTTCATAACCATTAAATACGTGATTCATTATTCCATTACCCTTAGTATCTGTTAAGAATTCATTTCTATATCCTATTAATCCTCTTGCTGGTATTTTAAACTCTAACCTTACATATCCATTAATTGCTGATGTCATATTAACCATTTCAGCTTTTCTTGTACCTAATTTTTCCATTACCGCCCCCATAAATTCTTCTGGTACATCTATTGTTAAGTATTCAATTGGTTCGTGTAAAACCCCATCTATCTCCTTATATATTACCTGTGGCTTTGATACTTGGAACTCATATCCTTCACGTCTCATTGTTTCTATCAAAATAGATAAATGCAGTTCCCCTCTTCCTGAAACCTCAAAGACATCTGGTGAATCTGTTTCTTTTACCCTTAGTGCAACGTTTGTTTCAAGTTCCTTAAATAATCTGTCCCTTAAATGTCTTGTTGTTACATATTCTCCCTCTTTACCCGCAAATGGGCTGTCATTAACACAAAATGTCATAGATAATGTAGGTTCATCAATCTCAACAAAGGGTAGTGCCTCAACATTTTCAATATCTGATACTGTTTCTCCAATATTTATATCGCTTATTCCTGCAACTGCAACTATGTCACCCACAACACCTTCATCTATCTCTTCCCTCTTTAGTCCATTAAATGTATATAATGTAACAACCTTTGCATTTCTAACTAAACCATCTTTACCCACTACAGCAACCTGTTGATTTTTCCTTATTCTACCTCTATAAACTTTACCTATTCCTATTCTTCCAACATACTCATTTGAATCTATCGTAGTTACAAGCATCTGCAATGGAAGATTTATATCTCCCTCTGGAGAAGGTATATTGTCAACTAAAGTTTCAAATAGTGGCTTTAGATTATTTGATTCTTCATCAAGTGAATATTTTGCAATTCCTTCTTTTGCAGAACAATAAACTACTGGAAACTCTAATTGTTCATCATCTGCACCAAGCTCAATAAATAAATCTAAAACTTCATCAACAACCTCTAAAGGTCTTGCATCAGGCCTATCTATCTTATTAACTACCACTATAGGCTTTAGTTTCAATTCAAGTGCCTTTCTTAAAACAAATCTTGTCTGAGGCATAACCCCTTCAAAGGCATCAACAAGTAACAGTACTCCATCAACCATCTTTAAAACTCTCTCTACTTCTCCACCAAAATCAGCGTGCCCAGGAGTATCAACAATGTTTATCTTTATGTCATTGTAATATACTGAAGTGTTTTTAGCAAGAATCGTAATGCCTCTTTCACGTTCTAAATCATTAGAATCCATTACTCTCTCTTCTACCTTTTCATTGCTTCTAAAGATTCCGCTTTGTTTTAACATCGCATCAACAAGTGTAGTCTTTCCGTGGTCTACGTGTGCAATTATTGCTACATTTCTTATGTTTAAATTGTTCATTTATGTCCCTCCATAACAAAAAAATAAATAGGATATCATAACGATATCCTATATAATAATCATATTTATTTTACGAAAAATGAATATGATTGTCAACGTGTGTGTTTTTTTGTCAAAACTTCAATTGCAGTAGCAAGTATAACTCCTAATATACCAGCTGAAACAAATTCTCCAAAACCAATTGTACCAACTGTTGCTATGTATGGAGTATTTGACATTTTACTTACCCAAATAGGTATAATTAATGCATTTAAAAGAATTGGTGGTAAAACACCTATATATTTATTAGGTGCCTTTGATGTTAAATACGCTGCTGCTAAAGTCGTCAAACTTCCAAAAACTATATCTATTAACCCAAATCCGCCAAAAATATTAGATAGCATACAGCCTATAAAAAGTCCAGGTATTGCTGATGTTTCAAATAAAGGCAAAATTGTTAGTCCCTCAGATACCCTAAATTGTATAGGCCCAAATGAAAAATTTGCAAAGGGTAGTGTTAACACAACATAAAGTGCTGCAATAAGCCCTGCCTTAACATAATATATAGTTGGCTTTTTCATAAAAGACCCCCATTCTATATGTTATTAAAATCAATATCTACAGCTTCACCTAATATTTTAATTATATCCTGCCACATTATAGAAAATCTTCTCTCGGCTTCTAAGTATTCTCTAATTACTGAATTGTGCTGAATAATTCCATATAGATTATTTATTGCTTCCATTTCTTCTTTTGTAATTTGAATTCCCTGTAGTTGTTTAGAATAAACTTCAAATTCCTTTTTTCTTAAGTCTTCAATTATTTTCTTGTTTTCTTCGTTTTCTTTAATCTTCTCCATCATTTTTTTGTATTCAATTACTTCTGGTGAATTTTTTAGTAATCTTGCAAGCTCATGTGCCTTATCATAGATATTCATCATAATCCCCCCTATAATTTATATTTCCATAATTATTGGAAGAATCATTGGATTACGTTTTGTCTTTTCATATAAATATGTTTTCAATTCATCCTTTATATTTGATTTAATTGTAGCCCAATCCTTTATTTGATTCATTACACAATTATCTAATACCTTCTTAACAATCTTCTTTGACTCTTCTATTAGATCCTCTGACTCTCTAACATATACAAATCCTCTTGAGATTATATCTGGTCCCGCTATTACTTTACCAGTTTCTTTTTCAATTGTAACAACAACAGTTAAAATACCATCCTGTGAAAGATGTTTTCTATCTCTTAAAACTATATTACCTACGTCACCAACTCCAAGGCCATCTACTAAAACCTGTCCTGCAGTAACATTTCCATTTATTTTAGCACCATTGTGTGTTATTTCTAATACCTGACCTATATCTGCTATAAATATATTATCTTCATCCATACCAAGTTTTTGTGCTAAAAGTGAATGCTGTTTTAAATGTCTATATTCACCATGAACTGGCATAAAATATTTAGGTTTAACAAGAGTATGTATCAATTTAAGTTCCTCTTGGCAAGCGTGTCCTGATACGTGGATATCCGCTAATGACTCATATACCACATTTGCACCCTTCTTAAATAGCTGATTTATAACTCTTGATATAAACTTTTCATTACCTGGAATAGGTGTTGCAGAAATTATTACTAAATCTCCTCTTTGTATTTCAACCTTTTTATGCTCTGATACGGACATTCTTGCTAATGCAGACATTGGTTCGCCTTGACTGCCTGTTGTTATTATAACAATTTTATGATCTGGGTATTTATTTATATCATCAATACTTATGAATAAATCCTCTGGAATTCTTAAATACCCAAGATTTGAAGCAACCTCAACAATATTTTCTATACTTCTTCCTGAAATAGCAACCTTTCTTTTATACTTCATTGCTGCATCAATTATTTGCTGTATTCTGTGAATATTTGATGCAAAGGTTGCGACAATAATTCTTCCTCTTGTTTCATTAAATATCTTTTGAAATGTTTCTCCAACTGTTCTTTCTGACATTGTATAACCTGGTCTTTCTACGTTTGTACTATCTGCAAGAAGTAAAATTACTCCCTGTCTACCTAATTCTGCTAATCTTGCAAAATCCATAACTACACCATCAATTGGAGTGTAATCTACTTTAAAGTCACCAGTATGTAATATTGTTCCTAATGGCGTATGTATAGCAAGAGAACAAGAATCTGCAATACTATGGCTGTTCTTAATAAATTCCACGCTTAAATCATTAAAGGTAATAACATCATTATGTTTTACAACCTTTAATGTGCAATCACTTAAAAGCCCGTGCTCCTTAAGTTTTGTTTCAACAATACCAAGAGTCAAACGAGTCCCATAAACCGGTACATTTAACTGTTTTAAAACATATGGTAACGCTCCGATGTGATCTTCATGTCCGTGGGTTAAAACTATCCCCTTTACCTTATTTTTATTTTTTAATAGATAGGATATGTCTGGAATAACTATGTCTATACCAAACATCTCCTCCTCTGGGAACATCATACCGCAGTCAATAACAATAATTTCATTTTTGTATTCTACAACGGTCATATTCTTGCCGATTTCATTTACTCCACCAAGTGGAATTACCTTCACTTTTTCTTTTCTTGTCAAATACTTTCCCTCCTTTTTATTTTTAGCCGAACATTACCAATACTGCTATTATACTGTATATTAACTTAATTAATCAACTCAAATATGTTATTCTTTTTTTATTTTTTACAATTTATAAAAAAGAATACTTTCCTATAATACAAAAATTCTCTAATATAAGCTTAATTAACTATCAAATTTATTTTTAGATATAAAAAAATAAAATATATATAATATTAAAATAATTATTAAATATAAAAAAGGCAGCATTTACTGCCTTAAGTTCTTTCTACATTCGCTACAATATCCATAGAACTTTACGCTGTGGTCATTTATCTTAAAATTATATTTTTCTTCTATTTTTTCTTCTAAAACTTCAAGAAGGTCGTCTTCAACCTCTTCCACTTTCCCACAGCCTCTACATACAAGGTGATGATGTTGGTGATCCTCTTCATCGTGAACAAGTTCATATCTATTACACCCATCATCAAAATTCATCTTACATACTACACCCATCTTTTCTAACAAATTAAGAGTTCTATATACTGTAGCAAGACCTATATCAGGGCAGTTTTGCTTAACTATATCGTATATTTCCTCAGGCGATAAATGCTTACCTTCATTATCTATAATAACATCAAGTACGGCTCTTCTTTGTGGTGTCAATTTATATCCTTGACTTTTTAAAGTATGCTTTAGCTTTTCTGCATCCTCTTTAAACATAAATAGCACCTCAGCTTCTAATATATGTTAATTTGAGTGTACACTGTATTTTAACTATTGTCAAGTGATAAGCAATTGAAAAAGCCCCATAAAGGATTCCAAAAGGCATATTTGTTACGCTATTGAAAATGCCTCAAAAATCCTTTATAAGGCTAATACATAACTTGATAACAGTTTTAGAAATTAATTACTTCTTCTTTAACTGGCACTTTAAGCAATTGCCTGAACACTTTAAGCAGGAATTCAATTCTGTTCTACATCTTGGACATATAGTCGAATTTTTTACCAACATTCCACATGTTGGACATTTAATCTCCATATAATCATCTCCTTATACAATTAAAAAAGCAAGAACTCCACCAACTAAAAATGCAAGAACGAAACTACCTAACCATATTAAAGCTGCTTCCTTTTTAGAACGCTCTTTAAAAATAACAATAATTGATGCAATGCAGGGAACAAATAATGTAATAGTAACTAAGGCAACTACAGTCTGCTCTGATGTTAAACTTAACTCAGTAAGACCTGCAGCCCCAAAATCTCTTCTTATTATCCCCATAATAAAAGCATTTGCAGCTTCTTTAGGAAGTCTTAAAAGGCTTTCTGTTATAGGTTTAAACACATCCTGTATTTTATATATTATTTTTGTTTCTTCAAGCAGCGTTATTATAAGAGCACCTAATGCAAATAAGGGTGTTGCTTCTTTTAAAAACATTATGGTTTTTGTCCAAGTCTTTTTTAATACATTAGAAATCTTAGGCAATCTCATAGGAGGAAGGTCTATAAATAGCTCTGATGATTCGCCAGGCAAAGTTTTATTTAGTATTGTACCTGTTAAAGCAAATACTATTAATATTGTAAATGCATAAATAAGTATATACTTCGTTCCAAGTGGTGCTATCATCCCAGCAATAACACCAAGCTGTGCTGAACAAGGTATTGTAAATCCTAACAGAATAGTAGCTATTATTTTTTCCCTTTTCGTTCCTAAAAGTCTTGTTGTTATTGTTGCCATAGTTATACAACCAAACCCTAAAATAATCGGTATAATTGCTCTTCCATTTAATCCAAAGAAGGATAATACTCTATCTACTAAAGCTGCTATTCTTGGTAGATATCCTGAATCCTCCATAAGAGACATAAAGAAATAAAAGGCAATCACAAGTGGTGTTAACAATCCAATCACATAAGTTGGTGTTAAAGTTAAAATTCCAAATTCACCAGCTAAAAGTCTATACATAAAACTATTTTCACTAAATAATTTTAAAACAATATTCCTAATAAAAGGTTCATAATGACCTACCATTATTGTCTCTTCTGTAATTCCTACTATGTCTCCTGCGACCCATACACCTATAACTTTGAACACCAAATAAAGAACTAACACAAGTATCGGTATTCCAGTTATAGGGTTCAAAGTCATTGAGCTTATCTTTTGTCTTAGTCTATTTCCTTTACCTTCTTTGATTATTACAGATTCAACTATTTTATCTACTCTTTCTCTTCTTAACCTATATATCTCTTCTCTTTTACCTGATGTTTTAATATTTAATCTCTCTGAAATCGCATCATCATCTTCAAGAAGCATCAAAGCTTCACTTTGGTGCTCTACCTTATTTTTATATTCCTCAAGATATTCTTTAATTTTATTATCAATGTTTCCAACTTTAGCATTTTTAATATTGTTTTTAACTTCCTCTAACCCTCTTCCCTTAACAGCAACTGTCGGAATTACAGGCACTCCTAAAAGTTCACTTAATTTATCTATATCAATTTTAATTCCATTTCTTTCAACATCGTCCATCATATTTAGTGCAACAATTACAGGTTTGCCCATTTCAATTATCTGTAGAGTTAGAAATAAATCCCTCTCAAGATGGAGAGCATCAACAACATTAAGTATGACATCTCCATAAAGAATTACATCTCTTGCAACTCTTTCTTCGTCATTAAAGGATGATACTCCATATACACCTGGAGTATCTATTACAACGTAGTTTTCAAACTTTCCGTGTGAAACATCAACTGTTGTACCTGGAAAATTAGAAACATCTACATACATACCCGTTAAAGCATTAAAAAAAACTGACTTTCCTACATTAGGGTTACCTGCTAAGACAAGCTTTTTAAATCCCTTAGGAATGTCAATTTTTATTCCTGAGCAACAATCCATCAAGCTCCCTCCTTAATCACATCTATTTCAATTTTTTTAGCTAAAGTTCTTCCTACAGCTATCTCCTGCATCCTATTACTTAATATTACTGGCCCAAATGGTATTTTTAAAGAGCAGTCAACCTTTGCACCTTCATATATTCCAAGTCTTATTGCTTGAACTTTAATTTTTTCATCATTTATTTTTTTTATATAAATCTTTTGTCCCCTCTTAGCCATATCAAGGGTCATAATAACATCCCCCTTTTAGTATTGAAATTCATTTTCAATTATATTATATGATTATTGATAATGATTGTCAATATCTAATTTAACAGGAATTTCATTTAAAATGCCAATTTCATCAAGAGTTATATAGCATCTAAAACATTTAATATCAACACCATTCTCTTTTGCCTTCAAAAGAGTTTTATAAAATTTATCATCCATTTCTTTATAAGGAGTAAAATATTTTGCGTAATCCATAAATGCAATAAAAATTACTTTACTCTCATAGCCAAGCTTTTTTAAATTAATCAATTCTTCTACGTGCCTACTCCCCCTATCAGTTGGTGCGTCTGGGAACCTTGCAATCCCATCTAATTCATATGTAACACATTTAACTTCTATAAATGTATGTTTTTCACCTTTTATGTAAAAATCAAATTTACTATTCCCATAAGTTACTTCCCTTTTTAATTCACCATCTCCAAAATATACATCTCCTTTTATTATTGCCTCCTCTAATACCCTATTGGCTAAGCTTGAATTGATACAGATTAATTTGCCTTTTTTATTTACAAACATTAAGGAATATCTGGTTTTTCTCTTCATATTATTGCTATCTAATAAATATACCTTTGTTTCAGGAATCAAAAGTTCCTTTAATCTCCCGGTATTAGGTACGTGTACAAGTTCCTCCTTGCCATCGACTTCAACTATAGCTTCAAATCTATTTAATCTTTTTATAAATATTGCTTCTTTTTTATTTCCTGCTATCTTGTATCCCATAGTATACCTCCCTTTAGCATAAAAAAAGGATATACCCGAAGGTACATCCTCTTTATTCTTCATCAAATTCAAAATCTTCGTTGCTATCTAACCATTCTTGGTATGCTTCAGCAACCTTTTCAAACTCATCATCATCTTCTATAACTGAAAGTACTTCTTGGCCCTCTTCATCAACTTCAACCTTAAATACTACAGCATCCTCTTCTTCTGAATCAACTGGATAAAGTACATAGTAAACATTTCCATCAACTTCTAAGTCAGTTATAAATTCAAAAGATGTTTCTTGACCATTTTCATCTGTTAAAACGATTACATTATCCATATTTTCCATAAAATTCACCTCTTTCTTGTTTATAATTAGATTGTAAGTTTTATTTTAAAAATTGTCAACTAAATTATTTCTTTATTTTGTCAAGGTACCCTTGTAAAATATATGTTGCTGCAATAGTATCTATTACTTTTTTTCTTTTTGACCAGTGCATATCAGCCTCTATTAACATTCTCTCTGCAGCAACCGTTGTAAGCCTCTCATCCTCTAATATTATTTCCAAATTACAGACTTCCTTTAATTTATCACAAAAATTTAATACTTTTTCGCTTTGTGGCCCTAATGTACCATTCATATTTTTAGGAAGGCCTACAACTATCTTTTCTACATTATATTCTTTTATTATATTTAATATCTCTTGCAAATCTTTTTTAATTCCTATTCTTTTTATTGTTTTTACACCCTGTGCAGTCCACCCTAATGGATCGCTGACAGCAACTCCTATAGTTTTATCACCTACATCTAAACCTAATATTCTCATTGTATCCTCCTACACAATTTTTATACAAAAATCTCTACAATATTGTGAACAATAGCCACAGAGAAGGCATTTTTCTAAATTAACTCTTGCACTATTTTCAGTTATAAAAAGTGCATTATTAGGACAGGCTTCTGCACATTTACCACAGCCTGAACACCAATCCTCGATTAAAAGTCTTTTCTTTTTATTCTTAAGTTTATTTCTTAAATTCTCATCTATTTCATTACCATTAAATTTAGCTATGTTAGCGTCTACCTCTTCTATACTTTGCATACCTAACGCTATAGAATGAACATAGGGTATTTTTAAAACAAATTCTAAACATTCATCATATGAATTAAGTAGATTTCCTCCACCTAAGGGCTTCATTGCAAAAATACCCTTTCCATTAACATATGCAAATTTAATAGCCTTAAGCATATCATCAATAGTCCCATCAATTATACCTAATCCCTTTATATTTACAATAGGATGTACAACTTCAATTTCTGGTATTGTGGCAGCTGCTTCTACAACCTCTACAGCATGAGTTGAAACCCCTACTGCTTCAATCAATCCCATTTTCTTTGCATCAACTAAATACCTTAATGCATCCCAATGACCCTTTAATGTTAATCTGCTTTCCTGCTCATGAAGCATAAAGATACCTATTTTTTTAACACCTAAACATTCTAAGGCCTCTTGTACACTTTCCTTCATTCCTTCATAGGTATAATCATAGGATTTAGAGGATATAATTATATTTTTATTTTTAGTTATTTCTAAGGCTCTTTTAATATATGGGTAAGTTTTATAAAGTTTAGCAGTATCTATAAAATTTACTCCTTTATCAAAGGCGTGTGCAATAATTTTAGCACCATATTCTATAGGTAAGTTTGCCTGAAGCGGGCCAACTGTTAAGCTGCCAAAACACAATTTTGATACCTTTAAATTAGTTTTACCTAAATAATAGTATTCCACATAAATCACCCTTTTAAAATTAAGTTGCATTGGGATAATCCCAATGCAACATTTTACTTGTTTTCAAGATATACTTTAAAAAGCTCCTCTAATATTTCATCACGTTCAACTCTTCTAATTATTGTTCTTGCACTTTTATGACTGGTTATATACGTTGGGTCACCTGATAATATATATCCAACTAATTGATTTATTGGATTATATCCCTTTTCCTTAAGAGCTTGATATACTTCATCTAATACCTCTCTAACCTTCTGATTAGGCTCAAACTCAAAATTAAACTTCATTGTTTCATGGTGCTCTGCCATAATAACACCTTCCTTTGTTTATTCTTTATACATAATATACCATTATTTTATCATAGTTTCAACAATATCAAATACTTTATTTAATGCTTCATCTATCTTTGAGGCATCACGACCACCAGCTTGTGCTATGTCTGGTCTTCCACCTCCGCCGCCTCCTGCTATTTTTGCAACTTCTCTTATTATGTTTCCTGCGTGTGCTCCCATTTGTACTGCATCCTTACTTGCCATAGAAACAAATACAACTTTTCCTTCTTTGCTGCTTCCAAGAACTATTACACAAGTTCCCAATTTTTCCTTAAGTCTATCTCCCAATGTTCTTAAACCATCCGCATCTAAGTCTACCTTAGCTGTAGCAACCTTTACCCCCTTTATATCCCTTGCAGAATTTACAATTTCATCAGCAACACTGTTGGCCATCTTACTCTTTAAAGCTTCAATTTCCCTTTCTTTTTCCTTAAGTTCATTAATTAAGCCTTCAGCCTTTCTAACTACTTCTTTAGTTGTAGTCTTTAGAACCCTTGAAACTTCATATAATGTTGCTTCAACTGAATTAATAAAGTCAATAGCTCCTCTACCTGTCACAGCCTCAATTCTTCTAATACCTGCTGCAACTCCACCTTCAGAGATTATTTTAAACATACCTACTGTTGATGTATTTGAAACGTGAGTACCCCCACAAAGTTCCATACTAAAGTTACCCACTCTTACAACTCTAACCTTACTTCCATATTTTTCACCGAATAGTGCAGTAGCCCCCATCTTTTTAGCTTCATCCAGTGAAGTTTCAATAGTTTCAACACTTAAAGCCTCTAATATTTTTTCGTTTACTAATGCCTCTACCTTCTTTATTTCTTCACTTGACATTGCCTCAAAATGGGTAAAGTCAAATCTCAATCTATCACCTGCAACTAATGAACCTGATTGTTCTACGTGGCTACCTAAAACTTCTCTTAATGCTTTATGTAATATATGTGTTGCAGTATGATTTCTTGCTATATCCATTCTTCTTTGTACATCAACCTTTGTTATAACTTCAGCATCTCTTTTTACATCTCCTTTAACAACCTTACAGATGTGTATTATTTTATTGTTATGTGTCTTTTTACAATCTAAAACATTAATTTCAAAATCCTTTCCTACTATAACACCCGTATCGCCTACTTGACCACCCATTTCTGGATAGAAGGTTGTCTTATCTAAAATTAATGTTACCTCCTCATTATCCTTTGCAGCTTCAACAAATTGTCCATCTCTAATTATATAAAGTATTTTTCCATTTGATTCTAAACTTGAATAACCCACAAACTCTGTATTTAAATCAGCTGGTAATGTGGCATATATATCTAAATCTGTTCCCATATAATTAGTTTCTTCTCTTGCTGAACGTGCTCTTTCCTTTTGAGCTTTCATTTCCTTTTCAAAGCCTTCTAAGTCAACAGTCATATTTTGTTCTTCTAAAATTTCTATTGTAAGTTCTATTGGGAACCCATATGTATCATATAACTTAAATGCACTTTCTCCATCTAAGACATTTTTATTATTCACTTTTAATGCTTCAATAAATCCATTTAAAATGCTTAATCCTTGATCTATTGTTTCATCAAATCTCTCTTCTTCAAGTTTTATAACCTTCTTTATAAACTCTCTTTTTTCTTCTAATTCAGGATAAGCAGCCTTTGAGTTTTCAATCACCACATCACATATATCATATAAAAAAGCATTATCTATTCCAAGAAGTTTACCGTGTCTTGCAGCTCTTCTTAAAAGCCTTCTCAATACGTATCCACGTCCCTCATTTGAAGGAAGTATGCCATCGCTCACCATAAATGTAACACTTCTAATATGATCAGTAATAACTCTTATAGAAACATCTTTTTTATCATCTGAATTATATTTGTAATTAGCAACTTGACATACCTTGTCTAAAATTGCCTTTATAGTGTCTACCTCAAAAATTGAATCTACTCCCTGCATAATAGTTGCAATTCTCTCTAATCCCATTCCAGTATCTATATTTGGATTTTCAAGTCTTGAATATGTACCATCTTCTTCTTTATTGAATTGTGTAAATACAAGGTTCCAGAATTCAATAAATCTATCACAATCACATCCTACCCTACAATCTGGTCTGCCACAGCCTTTATCCTCTCCTCTATCAAAATATAGCTCTGAACAAGGTCCACAAGGTCCTTGACCTATCTCCCAGAAATTATCCTCTTTACCCATTCTATAAATTCTATCTGCAGGTACACCAACCTTCTTTGTCCATATTTCAAAGGCTTCATCATCATTTTCATATATTGTGACATATAGTCTATCCTTTGGAAGTTTTAAAACCTCTGTTGCAAACTCCCAAGCCCAAGCAGTTGCTTCTTCTTTAAAATAGTCACCAAATGAGAAATTCCCTAACATTTCAAAGAAGGTACCATGTCTTGCTGTTTTACCTACTCTTTCTATGTCACCAGTCCTAATACATTTTTGACAAGTTGTAACTCTCCTACTTGGGGGAACTTCTTGCCCTGTAAAATATGGTTTAAGTGGTGCCATACCTGCATTTATTAATAATAAACTTTTATCATTTTGTGGAATAAGAGAAAAACTTGGTAATCTTAAATGTGCTTTGCTTTCGAAAAAAGATAAATATTTTTCTCTAATTTCATTCAAACCCATATAATTCATACTTATAACCTCCTTAGTGTCTATATCCTATAATTTTATACAAAACTAAATAAAAAAATCCTTCATCCCTAAAATTTAGGGACGAAAGATTACTTCCGCGGTACCACCCTATTTACCAAAATGGTCACTTAAAGCCTTAACGACAGCCAACGGTAATGCCTACTTAAATTTCAGCACACAGCTTAGGGACTGCTTCCATACCTATCTGTAAAGGTTTTCACCAGCCACCTTCTCTCTGAAACAGCATTAGTATGTACTCCTTCCCTTCATTGCCTTTTAAAATATTTTTTTCAATAAATAATTATAAGTTACTTTTATAATTCCTGCAATAGGTACTGCTAATAAAAGTCCGATTCCTCCAAAAAATTTTCCACCAATTAGTAAAATAATAATTATATAAACAGGGTGAATACCTAAACTATCTCCTAAAATTTTTGGTGCTATAATACTGCTCTCGACCTCTTGAATTATAAAGAAAAAAATTGTAACTATAATTGCCTTATTTATAGACTCAGTTAGCGCAATAACAAGTGCAGGGATAAAGCCTAAAACAGGTCCAAAATAAGGTATTATATTTGTAAATCCATTTATTATAGCAATAAAAAGAGGAAATCTAATTTTAAGCATAACAAGTCCAATAAAGGTAAAAACTGATATAATAATTGATAGAATTAACTGACCCTTTACATATTTTCCTATAATTTCATCTATATCCTTAGCCAATTCAAATAATGCTAATCTGAATTTAGCTGGAACTATGTTTACTACTTGTTTTTTAAAATAGTCTGTATCTATCAAAAAATAATAGGTAAATATTGGTGTTAATAAAAATAATGGAACCTTTTTTGAAACAACAATTGTATTTACAAATATTTTGTCTAAGTACAATGTAATATTATTTTTGATTTTATTGAGTAAAATTTCTATATTTCCCTTAAGATATGCTGGAATTCTATTTAAAAATATAAAATACCTTTTAAGCGTATCCTCTATAATGTCAATGCTTGATGCAATAATAAATATTTCTTTAATTATACTTGGTACAATTACAAGGAAAACAAATATTATTAGAATTATAATAAAGATTAGTGATACTAATGCCGCTAATTTAGAAGAAAAACCTCTTTTTTCAAGATGTCTTTTTATTGGATAAAGTATGTATGCAAATATTATTGAAACAATTATAGGTTTAAGCAAGTCTTTAATTAAATACAAACTTAAAACAAACAATATAAAAAATATAAAATAAACTATAAATGTTTTTTTATTAATCATAAATAAACACTACCTTAGTATTTTATTAATTGATGCTTTATTTAAGATTCTTATGTCATCATTTACAATTATAAATTTAGATTTAAACTTAGTGTCCTTATCAACCAAAATTATATTTCTACCATTTATCAAATCATTTAGTATACCATTTGTTACACAAAGTGCCTTTATTTCTCCAGTATATTCATCAAATATTATATCCTTTAAACTGCCTAAGTAACTTGTATTTTTTGAAAAAACACTATTACCTAATCTCTCAGCTAAACTCAACTTTCTAAGCAACTTATATTTAATCTTATTTAAATTTTTATCAAGATTAGAAATGATTATAACATCAGATACTATATTAATTTGTTTTGGGGTCACAAAATAATACCTATTCAATATTCCCCTTCTTTTGGTAATTATATAACCTATGACATTTAATTTTCTACAATCAAATAAAACATCAATTATTTTTCCTAAATCCTCTCCTGAATAAGTAACCACCTTTTTATTTAAAATATCTGTAAGCCTTTTCATACTATCACCCCTTTTTTAGATATTTTTTGCAAAACATCTAAAAAAATACCCCTCAAAAATAAAAATAAGTAAACAAAAGGTGACAAGCACCTTTGTTTACTTATTTTATTATTCCTCCGCCTACAACTATATCTCCATCATAAAATACAACCGATTGTCCCTTTGTTATAGCCCTTTGTGGAGTTTCAAACTTTACTAAAACACCATTTCCATATGGTTTTATTGTCGCCTCGGCTTCCTTAGCTGAATATCTAATCTTTGCTGTAACCTTCATTTCTCCCTGAAGCTTTTCAAAAGGAATAAAGTTTACATCTTCAGCATACAGAGTGTCCTTGAATATATCCTTTTCATCTCCAACCACAACTAAATTCTTCTCTGGTATTATATCAATTACATATACTGGTTTTCCTAATGATAATCCAAGACCTTTCCTTTGACCGATTGTATAATGTACTATCCCTTTATGTTTTCCTAACCTATTTCCCTCAACATCAACAAAATAACCTGCTTTAATATCCTGTGGTCTTCTTTCTTTAATAAACCTTGCATAATCATTATCAGGAATAAAACATATCTCTTCGCTGTCCTTTTTATTCGCAACAGATAGTCCAATTTCTCTTGCTATCTCTCTTACTTTATCTTTAGTAAATCCACCAAGTGGCATAAGAGTATGTTCAAGTTGATATTGCGTCATATTATAAAGTACATAGGTTTGGTCTTTTTTATCGTCTTTAGATCTTTTTAATAAAAACCTGCCTGTTTTTTCATCCTTTTCAATAATTGCATAATGTCCAGTTGCTATATATTTTGCACCAAGTAATTCTGCTCTTTTTAAAAACTCATCAAATTTAATAAACTTATTGCAGGCTATACAAGGATTAGGTGTCTTACCTGCTATGTATTCATCTATGAAATAATTAATAACTTTAGATTCAAATACTTCTTTGAAATTCAAAACATAGTATGGAATATCAAGTTTAGCTGCAACTCTTGTAGCATCATTAACAGCAGAAAGAGAACAGCATCCTCCTTCTCTCTCTTCAAATTCTAAATTTCTTGGTATAACCTCCATAGTTATACCAATTACATCATATCCCTGTTCCTTAAGTAAATATGCAGCGACGGAGCTATCTACTCCGCCGCTCATCCCTATTACAACCTTTTCCTTCATACATTCACCTACTTATTATTCGTGATGATGGTCGTCATCGTCACTAAATCTATCTTCCCAAGGTTCTAATCCTTGTTTAATTCTATAATCGTTAATCGCCTTATGAATAGCTTGTTCTGCTAAAACTGAACAGTGCATTTTAGCTGGTGGAAGTCCATCTAAAGCTTCTGCAACTGCAACATTTGTAAGTTCCCAAGCTTCTTCTAAAGTTTTTCCCTTTATTAATTCTGTTGCCATTGAACTTGAAGCAATAGCTGAACCACATCCAAAGGTTTTAAACTTTACATCTACTATTCTATTATCTTCAACCTTAAGATAAATCTTCATTATATCTCCACATTTTGCATTTCCAACTTCACCTATACCATCAGCGTTTTCTATTTCTCCAACATTTCTTGGATTCATAAAATGGTCCATTACTTTATCACTATACATTTTTATTTTCCCCCTTCTTTAATAAATGATTCGTATAATGGTGACATATCTCTTAATCTTTGTACTATTTGTAGTAAAACTTCTAAGACATAATCAACATCTTCTTCTTTATTTAAATCTCCAAGACTTAGTCTTAAAGAACCGTGTGCAATTTCGTGTGGAAGCCCTATGGCCATAAGTACGTGTGAAGGATCAAGAGAACCTGAAGAACAAGCACTGCCTGTTGAAGCACAAATTCCATAATGATCTAATAATAGAAGCAGTGATTCTCCTTCTATAAACTGAAAACTTACATTTATGTTGCCTGGTAATCTTTTCTCTGGATGACCATTTAACTTAGTATATGGTATCTTATCCATAATTCCTTTAAGAAGTCTGTCCCTCATAGATTTTATTTTTCTATTGTGTTCTTCTATATTTGATGTTGCAAGCTCAATTGCTCTTGCTAATCCAACTATTCCTGGAAGATTTTCTGTTCCTGCTCTTCTCTTTCTTTCTTGTCCTCCACCATGTATTAAATTATCAATTTTTACACCTTTTCTTATATATAGAGCTCCAACACCCTTTGGTCCATAGAATTTATGTCCTGCAAGAGACAACATATCTATATTCATTTCTTTTACATCAATTTCTACGTTTCCCACAGCTTGAACAGCATCTGTGTGGAAATATATTCCTCTTTCCCTTGCAATTTTACCTATTTCAGCTATAGGTTGAATAGTACCTATTTCATTATTTGCAAACATTATTGTTATTAAAATTGTTTTATCAGTTATTGCATTCTTTAAATCTTCAAGATTTATTAAACCATATTCATCAACATCAAGGTATGTTACATCAAAACCTTGTTTTTCAAGATATTCACAAGTATGCAATACCGCGTGATGCTCTATTTTAGTTGTTATAATATGATTACCTTTATTCCTATTTGCAAAGGCTACTCCCTTTATAGCCCAGTTATCAGCCTCAGAACCACCACCTGTAAAATATATCTCATCTGGTAGTGCATTTAATGCCTTAGCAACCTTCTCTCTTGCTTCTTCTATTGCTGCCTTTGATCTTCTACCAAAGTTATATATTGATGAAGCATTGCCAAATTGTTCAGTAAAGTAAGGCATCATCGCCTCTAAAACTTCTGGTTTAGTATATGTTGTGGCTGCATGATCCATATAAACAAACCTTTTTTCCATAGTTATTCTCCCCTTTTAATACTTGTTATAATATTCATCGATTTATAGTCATTCACCATATCTTCTAATGTTATTGAATGAGTCACTTGATTTACACTATCCCTTATTTTTATCCACAAAAGTCTTGTTGCACAATACTCAATTCTTGAACAATTATCTTCATCATCTATGCATTCAGATATTTCAATTGGTCCTTCTAATACATCTAAAATGTCCCCAACTGTTATTTCAGAAGGTGGTCTACTTAGTACATATCCGCCCTGTGCACCTCTTATGCTTTTAACAAGACCTGCCTTCCTTAAGGAACCAAACAATTGCTCAAGATAATATTCGGATATATTTTGTTTTTCAGAGATAGTTTTTATTGATAGAGGCTCACTACCATAGTTTAAAGCAAGCTCAAACATTGCCTTAACACCATATCGCCCTCGTGTTGATAATTTCAAATCGATCACCTCAAATTTAATTCCGAGTAAATTAATATGATTTACATTTTCAGCTTATCATAGCAGACTATTTTTGTCAACTTTGAATTTAAAAATATTAACTTTAACATTTACTATTATTTCTATATTATACCTAAATTATTCATATACTTCCTTTAATTTATTTAATCTTTCTTTTATCTTAGACTCATAACCAATATTTTTTGGTATGTAATACTTCTTTCCAATATGCGATGCAGGTAAATAATCCTGTTTAACATATCCATTATAGTCGTGTGGATATTTATAACCTATTCCTCTACTTAATTTATTTGCTCCTTTATAATGTGCATCCCTTAAATAAGGTGGCACCCCAGAATCATTATTTTTCCTAACATCCTCAAGTGCACTATCTATTGCCAAATAGCAAGCATTACTTTTTGGTGCACACGCAACGTATGCAGCCGCTTGTGCAAGTATAATTCTTGCCTCAGGAAAACCAATTATACTTACAGCTGTTGCTGCATTAGTTGCAACAACCAGTGCCATAGGATCAGCATTACCAACATCTTCACTTGCACAAATCATAATTCTTCTTGCAATAAACATTGGGTCTTCTCCAGATTCAATAAGTTTTGCAAGATAATATATTGCTGCATCAGGATCTGTACCTCTCATACTTTTTATAAAGGCTGAAATCAAATCATAATGATAATCACCATTTTTATCATATAAAATTACTCTTTTTTGAATACATTCATAGGCATCCTCTAAAGTTACCTTGATTTTACCCTCAACTCTTTCAGATGTTTTTACTGCCATCTCTAACGCATTTAATGCACGTCTTACATCCCCACCAGCATTAAATGCAATATATTTAAGTGCTTCTTCATCAATTACAACATTATATTCCTTCAGCCCCTTTGGACTCTCTAAAGCTTTTTTTAAAACATCTAATATTTCATCCTGCGTTAATTCCTTTAATTCAAATATCATCGACCTTGACAAGAGTGCCTTGTTTACTTCAAAATATGGATTTTCTGTAGTTGCCCCTATTAAAACAACTATACCCCTCTCAACATAAGGCAACAAGGCATCCTGCTGTAATTTGTTAAACCTATGTATCTCATCAATAAAAAGAATTGTTCTTTTAGAATTTATTTTTAAATTATTTTGAGCCTCTTCTATAATTTTTTTAATATCGGATACACCTGAAGAAACCGCATTTAATTGTCTAAACTCTGATTTGGTTGTATTTGCTATAATCATAGCAAGAGTTGTTTTACCTGTACCAGGAGGACCATATAATATTATAGAGGATAAATTATCAGTCATTATTGCTCTATATAGCATTTTATTTTTTTCAAGTATATGCTTTTGACCAATAAACTCATCTAAAGTTTCCGGCCTCATTCTTTCTGCAAGTGGCCTATTGTCTTTGCTTTTATTAAGTAATTCGAACATATCCATATATCAATTCACCTCAAATTGATTTTTTTATACCAAGTGGTATAATTATTTATTATTAAATTTTAAGGAGGATGATAGGTTTGAATAGATTATATTATCTTTTTCTATCCTTTATAATCTACTCATTTTTTGGTTGGACTATAGAAGTATTATATCATATTTATAAAAATAAACGTTTTATAAATCGAGGATTTTTATACGGTCCAGTTTGTCCAATATATGGTTTTTCAGCAGTTATATTTATAATTTCTTTAACTCCCTTTAAAACCAACTTTATATTAACCTTTTTAATAGGTTCAATAATTGCCACTATCATTGAATACATAACCGGATACTTACTTGAAATCTTATTCCATTCAAAGTGGTGGGATTATTCAAACGAAAAATTTAATATAAAAGGTTACGTATGTTTAAAATTCTCCATTTATTGGGGTATATTCGCAGTAATTTTTATGAATTTGATTCATCCAAAAATAAACAAAGTTATATTATATATAAGTGAGAGATATGGAGAATGGATATATAATATCTTATTTGCCTGTATTTTAATAGATGCTGTTTTAACTATAAATAGCCTATTCCAATTAAAATCAATCTATATTGAATTACAAGAAATTCTAACTGAAATTAAAAATACATTAGATAAACTTAGCGAGTCTGTAAGTTCAGAAACTAAATTTAAACTTGAAAATAAAATTGAAAATCTAAACTTTATAAAAGAAAAAATACTAAACAGATTAAGCTTTAAACAAAAATTACTTTTACGTGCATATCCTAAGATTAAATCAAATAAATTTGAAAATGCACTTCAATATATTAAAGAAAAGTATCGGATAAATAACTAAAATAAATTGGGTCCTATAGTGGATTTTAGAAAAATTTTCTCCTTTAAAATCCATTATAGGACCCTTTACCATTTTGTTTTACAACTATTCAGTAAGTAGGGATAACCCCTATTTCATTGTTATTGCTCTTGCTGGACAATAACTTACACACTTTCCACATCCAACACATTTGTTTTCATCTACCTTTGAAATACCTCCACCAAAAAATCCTGCTTTATCTTGAGTTATAGCACCTACTGGGCAAACTCTCTTGGCAGGACAAAATGGTGATCTATCACATTTTTGTGGATCAATATAAGCCTTCTTCATTTTTACTCCTCCTTCTATACCTCTATGGGGTATGTTATAATTATAATATATGTATTCTATTTTATCAAGTTTTTTAAATAATATTTTTTATATTCTACACCTCCTCTTACTATCTATTTTTAATTTATGTGATTTAAAAATATTTAATTCTACTACTAAATGCAAATTTTTTTGCACAATTTAATAATTTTATTAAAAAATTATTAAAATTATTGTTGACTTTTTTCGAATTTTCTGTAATTATAAAAATATACGACAAAATTTTTGCATGAGGGGGATTATTATGGAACTAAAACTCGACATGATTCAAACGGTCGGACTTGCCGTAGTAGTTTACTACTTGGGTGTGTATATACGCTCAAAGGTAAAAGTACTTGAAAAGTTCTGTATACCTGCACCAGTTGTTGGTGGATTACTATTTGCAATAGTAAATTTAATCCTAAGAGAAAATGGAATCCTAAAACTCACTCTTGACACTACTCTTCAAAAACCATTTATGCTTGTATTCTTTACAACAATCGGTCTTACTGCCAGCTTAAAGCTTCTTAAAAAAGGTGGGCTTGCTGTATTGGTATTCTTCCTATGTACTGTGGTTCTTGTGCTTCTACAAGATACATTAGGAGTACTTGTAGCAAAGGCTGTTGGAGCTAACCCATTGCTTGGACTTATAGCTGGTTCAGTAACAATGATAGGAGGACACGGTACAGGTGCAGCATTTGGAGAACTATTTGAAAAATCCTATGGATTTAATGGTGCTGTGACTGCTGCAATGGCAGCCGCTACATTTGGACTTATTATAGGAAGCTTAATTGGTGGTCCAATAGGCAGAAAACTTATAGTTAAAAACAATCTAAAATCCCATGCTTCAGACTACTTAGATGAAGTAGCTATTACAACTGATGTTGTAAATTATGAAGAAATGTTTAAAACATTTGCAGTAATTATAATTTCAATGTCACTTGGTGCTGTACTTGAATTATGGTTTAAGAGTAAAAACATCACTCTACCATCCTACATAAATGCAATGATTATAGCAGCAATAATTTTAAATATTGGAGAATCAACAGGAAAATATCATATAAACCAAAAATGTGCCGATATATTAGGCTCAATAGGATTAAACGTATTCCTATCTATGGCTCTAATAGGACTTAAACTTTGGGAACTTAAAGAAGTTGCAGGTCCAATGCTTGCAATACTAATTGTGCAAGCACTACTTATGGCTCTGTTTGCATATTTCATCATATTTAGATTCAATGGTAAAGATTATGATGCAGCTGTAATGGCAGCAGGTTCTTGCGGGTTTGGTATGGGAGCAACTCCAAATGCTATGGCAAATATGACTGCCATTTCTGAAAAATTTGGTCCTGCTCCAAAGGCATTCTTCGTAATACCAATAGTTGGTGCATTCCTAATAGACTTTACAAACTCAATAATTATTACAACATTTGCAAACTTTATAAAATAATTTAAGGGGCGATTATTCGCCCCTTATTATTTCTTCAAGTGATTTAACAAATCTTTGACACTGTTCCATTGTCCCAACTGTAACTCTAAGCCACCCCGGCATATCAAACAAAGAACCAGGTCTTACAATTACACCTTTTCTTAAAAGTTTATTAAATACCTCCATATCATCTTTACCTGTATCAACCATAACAAAATTTGCTTGGCTTTCTATAAACTTTAACCCTAATCTATTAAATTCCTTATAATAATATTGCCTTCCCTCTTCGTTTTTTTCAACAACAAATTTTAAAAATTCCTTATCCTGTAAAGCTGCTATACCTGCCTCCTGTGCAATTAAATTTGTATCAAAGGGACCTATAACTGAATTCATATATTGAGTAATTTCTTCGCTTGCAATTCCATAACCTAATCTTAAACCCGCAAGACCGTATGCCTTTGAAAAAGTTCTTAAAATTACAATATTTTTATATTTATCAAGAAGTGGTACTGTTTCAGGATAGTCTTTGTCATTTACATATTCACGATACGCTTCATCAATTACAACAATAATATCATCTGGTATATTTTCTAATGCCCACAATAATTCATTTCTTTTAACAATAGTACCAATAGGATTATTGGGAGTAGCAAACCATATAATTTTTGTTTTATCTGTTATTGCATTTACCATTGCCTCAACATCTAATCTATAATCC
The DNA here is from genome assembly GCF_020054765.1 of Caloramator sp. Classification (NCBI taxonomy): domain Bacteria; kingdom Bacillati; phylum Bacillota; class Clostridia; order Eubacteriales; family Clostridiaceae; genus Caloramator; species Caloramator sp. Next base: position 126,523 of record NZ_JAIHAO010000001.1, read on the forward strand.
TTCATTTTAACCTTTATTACTTTTCCACCCATTATTTTAGCAGAATCCTCATATCTTTGAAATGATATATCTCCCATTATAATTTCATCATCTTTATCAATAAAAACACTGCATAAAACCCTTATTAATAGGTCAGAACCTGTGCCACAAAATATCATTGATGGTTTAACCCCAATATGTTCAGCAAGAGCTTTTTTTAACTCATAGTTTGATGCATCTGGATATAAATTGATTGAATCAACTGCACTGTACATTGCTTTTTTTACTTTTTCTGAACAACCATATGGATTTTCATTAGAAGCAAGTTTTATTATGTCTACTAATCCTAACTGCCTTTTTACTTCACTTATCGGTTTACCAGCTTGATAAGGCCTTACCCCTTTAATAGCCTCTCTTACCTTCAATGTTACCCCCTCCTTAATAAAAATAAGCTTGCCTACTATTATAATAACTAATTTTTAGCCTCTACTCAACTATAATTATTGAATATTTTGAATTTTATTTATGTATAAGTTAAAATAATAGGCAAGGATTAATCCTCGCCTATTATTTTAACTTCTGTCTCAAGCTTTACTCCAAACTTTTCATATACAACATCTTGAACGTGTTTTATAACTTCTAAAACATCTTTTGCTGTTGCATTCTCATAATTTATTACAAAACCTGCGTGCTTTTCTGATACCATCGCACCACCACATCTATATCCCTTAAGTCCTGAATCTTCAATAAGTTTACCTGCAAAATATCCAGTTGGTCTTTTAAATGTACTTCCTGCACTTGGGTAATTTAAAGGCTGTTTTTCTATTCTACGTCTATTTAGTTCCTCCATATTGCTCTTAATCTCATCATAATTACCCTTTTCAAGATTAAAACAAGCCTCAACTACCACAAGGTTTTCCTCTTGAACCCTGCTATGCCTATATGATAAATTTAAATCTTCCTTTGTTAATTTTATTAATTCTAAATTATCATTTACACATTCTGCCCAATCGATAATATCCTTTATTTCGCCTCCGTATGCCCCTGCATTCATAGCAACGGCACCTCCAACCGTACCTGGAATTCCAGAGGCAAATTCCATCCCCTTTAGAGAATTTAGCAGGGCTTCCCTTGCAGTATTTGAGAGAGAAGCACCCCCTCCTGCAATAATTTTATTATCCTTTACTATAATATAATCAAGTCCAGTCAATTTTAGAATAACTCCTCTAAAACCACCATCTTTTACTATTAAATTACTTCCTTTACCTATTATAAAATAAGGAATATTGTATTTTTTTATAAGCTCTAAAGCCTTTATTAGCTTTTCTTTTGAGTTTGGAATTATCATAATATCACAGGGTCCACCAACTTTAAAGGAAGTATGATTCTTCATAGGTTCATTAAATTTTATTTCACTTTCATCAAAAAAGGATTTTACTTCTATTTTAAGTTCATCTATATTCATCATTTCAACTCCTTTTAATTTTTTAAGCAATTTTAAGTATATATATAATTAATGCAGAAATCAAGAATAATGTTACAAATTAATGCTTCTATTATAAGTTATATGTCAACTTTTTACTTACTATATATTTAAAATTATAGCCCTATGAATGGATTAAAATCATTAAATCCTTCACAGGGCTAATTATTTAACTATTTATTTCTTCTAAGTTTAAGAAATCTTTTTAATCTCTCAACATCGGTGCTTATTATATTCTCTTCGGTTACTCCACACTCCTTTAACATATTTAAAGCCTCTTTAAACTCACCTATATGATAACATATATGTGCATCACTACCTAATGTAAGTAGGTTTCCCATATCAACAGCCATCCTTGCTATTTCACTACAGTTTTGATAGCTCCCTGGTCTTGATATTCCAAGCGAACTATTATTAATTTCTATTAAAACATTGTAATCCTTTGCTGCCTTTAAAACTTCTTTTTTATCAATCTCAAAGGCTGGATTTCCTGGATGTGCAATTATATCAACTATTCCACTTTTAATTGCACCTATAATAGCCCTTGTATTGTCCTTTTTACTCCCTGGCGTAATACAAACATCGTGTAGACTGGCTACAACTATATCCAGTCTTGACAATCTCTCTTCATCTAAATCTAATCTACCGTCATAATCTATAATATTTGCTTCAACACCCTTTAAAACCTCAACTCCATTTATTTCACTTGGAATTGCCTTAAGGTTACCAAAATAGAAAATGTGAGGGCCTCCTGGCATTGCTGGTCCGTGATCAGTTAATGCAATAAGCTTTATTCCCTTCTTACTTGCCTCTAAACAATTTTCTAATAAAGTACTATAAGCGTGGCCACTTGCTATAGTATGGGTATGTGTATCAACAAGTATCTTCATTTATATCACTCCTAAGAATTTATTTCATTAATCATTATACATTATTGTTAAGTTTTGTTAAAGATTATTATTTTTAAAATAATTATAAATAGATAACGCGGCCTTTTCATTCATTCCATCTACTTCCAAAAGTTCATCTATGCTTGCTTTTTTTATTTCCTCTATACTATTAAAATGCTTTAAAAGTGCCATTTTTCTCTTTTTACCTATTTCAGGTATATCATCTAAAATAGATGATATGGTATTTTTAGCTTTTAATCCCCTATGATAACTTATTGCAAATCTATGCACTTCCTCTTGAACTGCAGAAATAAATCTATATAAATACGAGTGTCTATCTAAAACTATCTCTCTACCTTCATAAAAGAGTGCCTTTGTTTTATGTTTATCATCCTTTACCATTCCACATATAGGTATTACTAATCCCATTTCCTCAAAAACTCTTTTAACAGCCTTTACTTGCAGTTCTCCCCCATCAAGCAGTATTAGATCTGGAAAGATTGAAAACTTTCCCTCATCTAATAACTTTTCTTCATCTAAAAGATTTTTAACTTCTTCTAATCCTCTTTTAAACCTTCTCTCAACTATTTCAGCCATACTATTAAAATCATCTGCACCAATTACTGTTTTTATCTTAAATCTCCTGTACTGCTTTTTATTTGGCTTTCCATTTTCAAAAACCACCATCCCACCTACACTATCTGTCCCCTGTATATTAGAGATATCATAGGCTTCAATTCTCTTGGGTAGTATATCCAAATTAAGTAATCTTTTAAGTTCATATAAAACAAATTCTGTCTTTAATTTTTCCTCCTGTATTTTATTTCTTATATTTCTAAGTGCCTCATAGGCATTCTTTTTAGCAAGCTCGATAATTTCACTTTTTTCTCCTCTTTTTGGAACTTTAACAGTAACTTTACTTCCCCTCTTGCTTGTTAAATACGATTCAATTATATTTACCTCTGGTATTTCATTAGATAAAAGTATCTCCTTAGGTATAAACTCTCTCTCCTCATAAAACTGAACTATAAATTGAGACACAGCATCTTCATTTACATCTTCAAAATAAAAATTTTCTCTTCCAAGCAACTTACCATTTCTAATAAAAAATACTTCAAAGGACATACCATCATCATCTTTAGCATAGGCAATAACATCCTCATCCTCTAAATTGCTGGATATAATTCTTTGCTTCTCTTGTATCTTCTTAATAGAATTTATTTGATCTCTGTATTCTGCAGCCTTTTCAAAATTTAACTTACTGGATTCATCATACATCTTTTCTTCTAAAATTTTAATTAGCTCATCATATTTACCCTGAAGAAGTTTAATAACTTCTTCAACTATCTGCCTGTACTCTATAACATCAATCTTTCCCGTACAGGGTGCTAAACATCTATTTATATGGTAGTTCAAGCAAGGTCTATCTACTTCAACACCATACTTTAAACTTTTTCTGCAGGTTCTTAATTTAAATAGTTTCCTAATTAAATTTATAGTTTCCTTTACTGCCGAAACATCAGTAAAAGGCCCAAAATATTTTGAACCATCCTTCTCATATTTTCTTGTTATAAAAACTCGTGGATATTCCTCATTAAGAGTAACCTTTATAAAGGGATATTGTTTGTCATCTTTAAGAAGAATGTTATATTTTGGTTTATATTTTTTAATTAAATTACACTCTAAAATAAGAGCCTCAAGTTCTGAATTAGTTATAATGTATTCAAAATCTGAAATGTTTGAAACCATTACTCTTACCTTAGGTGGATGATTGCTGCCTTTAAAATACTGTCTGACTCTATTTTTTAGATTTATTGCCTTACCAACATAAATAATTTCACCAAGTTCATTTTTCATAATATAAACACCTGGTTGTTCAGGCAAATTTTTTAACCTTTCTTCAAACATTAAATCAGCTCCTACTTATAGTTAGTTATAATGATAGGTAATCTCCAAGCAACATAAACTAAAAAGGTTAATATTATAGCCGATTCAATTATATTGCCAAGCCAAGAACCAACTTTAAATGTGAAGGGCATTTTAAACTTCTTTTTTTTAAAAGGATACATTATTGGTATACCCTTACTCGTAAACATATCTGCAATTAGATGCATTATATATCCTAATGAAAATGGAATTATACATTCCCTAAATCCATATAAAATTGCAGCATATCCAAATAAAGAAACAAAACAAATAAAACCAAATAAACTATGCGTAAGGCCATTCCTATGTGTAGACAACCCAATAAGGACACTAAAAAAAGAGAGTATTTTAAAATAGGTATAATTAAAGTAAAACGAATTTATTAGATATATAACAACTCCTAAAGTAATATAAAATGTCGTCTTTGTTAATTTATTTTTAAAAGGAAGTATATACTGATTTATGAAACTCTTTGGATGGTCAATATCAGGCAAAAGTGAAGCTAACGCACAAGCAACTAAAGCACCTGTTGTTAAGGATAATTTAAAGTATTCTGATAATATAACAGTAAACATAACTCCAATACCTAAGTGCGTTTTGCCAGTCATTTGTTTGCTCCTTCTGTTTACATAATCTCAATAATAGTATATTACAAAAGAAGCAAGCGAACAAGTGTTTTGTTATCTGTTTAAATAATGTGATATAGCCTCCTTTGCTATGTCTAATGCCCTACCAGAACCAGCACCTGCATTTTCAACTACAACCGCTATAACAATTTGTGGATTGTTTGCTGGTGCAAATGCAACAAACCAAGAATGTGCCTCCTTACCAATTGCATTTTCAGCAGTACCTGTTTTTGCTGCTATTGGTATACTGTTTCTTGCTTTTTTTGCAGTACCCTCTTTTACTGTTAAAATCATATAATTCTTAATTGTTTCTGCAGTTTTTAAATCAATTGCATCTGCCAATTTTTCAGGTTTTGTTTTATACTTTAAATTACCTTTATAATTAACAATTGAATCTAAAATATATGGTTGCATTATTTTACCCTCATTTGCTACTGCACACGTCATAAGTGCCATAGTCATTGGGTTTGCCTTAACCTCGTGCTGTCCTATTGCACTTATACCTACCGAAAACTCATCCCTTTCATTAAATTCATATAACGCAGGTTTTATCTTTATCTTTGCAAAATCATCCTTAATATAAATTTCTTTATTAAATAGGAATTTCTCTGCTTCATTCTTTAATACATCATAACCAAGTTTTAATCCTAATTTAGCAAATGTATTATTACAGGACACCTTAAAGGCATTTTTAATATCTACTTTTCCGTGTTTTTCTTCCCTATAATCCTTTATAATCTTGTCTCCAACTTTTAAAATGCCGTTACAATTATTTATATAACTATCTATGCCTTCTATATTTTCAAGAGCCGCTGCTGTAGTAACGATTTTAAATACAGAGCCAGGAGGATAATATTCCTGAATTGCTCTATTTAAAAAAGGTTTACCAATATTGTCATTAGAATATTCATTAAAGTTTTCATCTATTTTATTTGGATTTATTGATGGTTTTGAAACCATAGCTAATATTTCTCCAGTTTTTGGGTTAATACACACTGCTGCTCCCTTATCATTTCTAAAACTATTATATATTTTATTTTGAAGTTTTGAGTCTATTGTTAAAACTACATTATCTCCTTTTTTCTTTTGACCTAAAACTGATTGTCTAAGGCTACCAAAAACATCAACAAAATCTCCTAAAAACTGTTCTCTTCCAAGTAGAATGTTATTATAAAATGCCTCAACACCAGCTTTGCCAAATTTATAACTTATATACCCTGTCACATTTCCAAAAGAACTTCCAAAGGGATATTTTCTTTCACCCTTCTTATCCGTTTCTGCTAAAATTTCACCATATCTATCTAATATCATACCCCTTATTGTATTTTTTTCTTCTTCTATTACTCTTTTATTAGAACTATCATATTTAATTTTATCTGCAGTATATAAATTAAAATATATTAAGTAAGTTATTATTGATAAAAAGCATAAAACAAAGAAGACAATAACTTTTTTAATATTTTCTTCCCTATCCTTCATTTTTATCTCCCTTCAGAAATTTTATATAGAACACCTAAAGATAAAAAGTTTAATAGCATAGAACTTCCACCATAACTTACAAAGGGTAATGTTATCCCCGTCATAGGTATCATTTTTGTTACCCCACCAATTACTACAAAAACCTGAAAGGCCATCATACTTGAAATACCTACCGCTACAAGTTGTGAGAAATTATCCTTTGAATAAATTGCAGTTCTAAGACCTCTATACACAAGCAAAAAATATAGAATTATTAGAGCAGAGGCACCAATTAATCCAAATTCCTCAGCAATTGCAGAAAATATAAAGTCATTTATTGCAAGAGGAATTAGATAAGGATAACCAAGACCAAGGCCTCGACCAAATAGACCACCAGATGCTATAGCAAATAGGGATTGACAAATCTGATAACCTTTGTCCAGTTTATATTTCCAAGGATTTAACCATATTTGTACCCTAATTCTAACGTGATTAAATATGAAATAACTTAAAAGTCCACCTAAACTGAAGGCTAAAAGGCCTAATCCCACATATTTGGCTTTAGAGGTTGCTATATATAACATTACAAGATAAATACCAAAGAAAATAAGTGCAGCACCCAAATCCTTCTCTAAAACCAAAAATCCTATTGCCAAGAAGATAAAAATAACAGTCTCTATTATATCTCTTTTATTTATCTGTTTTGAAAGTGCTGAAGCTAAATATAAAATAATGAAAAATTTAGCTATTTCCGAAGGCTGAAAACTAAAGGTCCCTATTACAATCCAGTTTTTTGAACCTTTTATTTCCTTTCCAATAAATAGAGTTGACATAAGAAGTGAAAGTGCAATAAATATATATATATACTTATACCTTGAGATTCTTATCATTTTAGGAGCAATAAATAGTATAATCATAAAAATTGTAATACCTATAGTGAACCAAGTCATCTGCTTTAAAGCATAGCGTGGAATTTCAAAGTTTTTTGTTTTTATATCGAGTCTATATATCATTACAATTCCTATTTGACATAGCAATACTGAAATTAAAAATAAAAATTTATCTCCTCTTGGATAAAATTTTCTTATAATAAAACTTGAATATGCAATTAAAATTATTGATGACAAACAAAAAATTAGCGGAACTAAATCTATTTTTTCTGTAATAAAACATAAATTAAAAAATAAAAAGAAGGTTACAAAATAAATGCTATGTAGCACCTTTTTTTCAAGTTCCATAATATTACACCTCTATATTACCTTAAATGTAATTCTGCCTATTTCAATTAAATCTCCTTCAGATATTTTAGTCAGCCTAACAATCCTATTACCATTTACATACGTACCATTTGTACTATCTAAATCCTTTATGTACATATCATCCTCTAATATAATTTTTGCGTGATAGTTAGAAACATACGCATCTTCTATTACAATTGAATTATCTTCTTTTCTTCCAATTGTAATGCTATCCCTTATAGGATAAACACTGCCCCTTGAAATATTTATATCCTCTGGAGCATCAAGAACTTCAAGAGCTAAATCCATATCCTCCTTTAATCTCCCTTTTCTTTTTAAATCTATATACATAAGTCTTATTATTCTAAATATAATTACATAGATAATTGCTATTATAATAAATTTTAATGCTGTTGAAACATATCTTACCATATCAACACCCCATATTCTTTTTTAAATATTATACCATATTTTATATTTTTAAACCAAAAATAAAAGTAAACAAAAGCTATACTCCTTTTGTTTACTTCTTTAATATTTATGAAACTTTATTCTTATTTTTATACATTTTAAAATCTGTATTTCTAAATAAATTAGCTTCTCCCTGACCGTCATACATCTCTATACCATAGGAAAAATCTAAAATTATTTTTACATCATCAATAAATAGTGGATTATTTTTTAATTCTAATTTAACCTTGTATATTAAAGCTTCAACCTTTTTATAATCCTCTTCAAAAAGAAGAATAAACTCATCTCCTCCATAACGTATTATTTCAGCAGTATTTTGCATTTCATTTTTAAGTATTTTAGCAAAATGTTTTATAGCACTATCTCCTGCCTCGTGCCCAAACTTATCATTTATCTGTTTAAACTTATTTAAGTCCATAAGTGCCATACCAAATTCAATATTATTTTTGTTATATCTTTGGATCAATTCCTTAATTCTTTTATTGTAATAGGCTGCATTCTTAAGACCTGTCATATAATCGGTTACTACACTAAGTTTTATTGTTTCAAGTTGACATATATTTTTATATTTTAAAAACATATTATTCACAAGAAGATTAAAGGTCTTTACCTGTTCTAAATTAAAATACCAATCACTTTTAGAATCATTACAGAGAACAAAATAATATAAGCCCTCATCGTCCATTATCTTTGAAACAATACAGGATTTTGTGCATTCGTTATTTAAATTTATTACTCCGCTATCCATTCTAAAATTATCTACTAATTCCTTTATAAAACCTACTCCTTTTTCCTTTAAATCACTGTCTGAATATATAACTAAAACCTGCTGTGTATCATAGGAAAATACTAACAAACACTTAGAGAGGAAGTACTTGTTCAATACATCTGAAGCTGTTTTAAACAAATCCTCTATATTTTGACAAGAAGAAATACTAAAGGACAGTTCTTCAAAAATTTCATAATCCCTACTCTTTCTTGTTTCAAGAAGTATTTGTTTTCTTTGTAATGAAAGCAGTCTAAAGAAATTAAGAGGATTTGATAAAACATTAAACTCATCTATTCTATAGTTTTCTAATATAGTTCTTTTAAGTGCCTCAAACTGTTTTTCTAAACAATACTTTTCTGCAATATTTTTTGCCATATTAAATTTAGATTCATCCATCGATAAACTATAATAATATGTTAAAAACTCCATAAGAATAATCTGTACATATAAATTATCGCTTCCCTTTTGGATTAACAAATCAATTGTCTTATGGAATAAATCAAGTCCATCTTGATATTTATTATAATTTATAAGAGCATCTAAAAGTAACTTTTTACTTCTTTTAATATAATGCTCATTTTCATCTGTATATTTGTATGCTAATTTTAAATAATATTCAGCCCTATTTATATCATTTTTATATATCAAATAATCAATTCCTAAGTCAGTATATACCTTGCTTAAGTTGTGTACTTCATTAACTCTATTAATATAATTAATATTCTCAAGAATATCCTTACTCAATTCCTGCATATATATTGAAGCCTCTATATCACCCAAAAACTTACAAGTCAAGGCTATATTATCAAAGGTTTTAACTGATTCATCTAAAAGCTTCGTTACATTGCTAAGATTTGTTAAAATATTTATTGCTCTTTTAAAGGTTTCAAGAGAAGATTTAAAATCTCCCTTTAAAAACTCACCATAACCTAAGGTGTTTAATAACTTAATATATTCCATCTTATCTTCAATGTGTTCTATACATCTTATAGCCTTTTCAAAATAATATGAGGCTCTTTCAAAATTTCCCTTTGTGACATAAATAATACCAGCATTTTTATATGTTGAAAAAACAACATCAGGAATGTTTATCTCATCTGCAATATTTAGGGCTCTGTTAATATATTTTACAGAATCATCTATTCTTTCAATATTATGGTAGTGATATGATATAGCATTAAGTATAGCAATTTCTGCAAGCTTGTCTACTCCTTTTACAAGCCTTAGAGCCTTTAAAAAATATGCCTCCGAGCCGCTTATAAATATATCCTTTGTCTTTTGTAGAAAATTTGCAGTTAAAGAATATATGCACATCCTTTCATAATCTGTACATTCATTCTTTTTTATATAATTTAGAGCATACTTTAAATACTGTTCAGCCATCTCATAATTATTTGTATCAAAATAATAGAAGGATAGAAAAGCATTTATATAAAATACATACTTTCCCTCAAATGTTTCAATATTTTTTTCTACTTCGTCAAAATAATTAGAAGAAGTTTCTCTATTATTTAAGTATGTAATCATTTGTTTAACCAAATAGTCAATATTAAAAATAGGATATTCATCGTAATCTATATCATCTTCTAATAAATTTCTAAATCTAATGTTTAAAGCATCTCTATTTTGTTTTATGATGTGAAATTTAATATCAATATTAGGAGATATAAAAAATATAGGTTCTTTAGATAAATCATATATTTCACTTAAAATACTCATAGCACTTCCCCCAAATCACTTCCTTAACCTAATTATAATAAATTTTTTAATTTTTTTAAATATATGATTTTACAATATATTTAATTAAAGCAAAGGGTTCCCTTAAATATCCATAAATTTCATCACCAATGTGATTTTTAACAAACACTCATAAAGCCAATATTCTTAAAACAAATCTTTTAACTGCATTCATAAAAACCACTCCCAAATATAAAGAGGAAGAAAAACTTCCCCTTTATAAATATTTCTTTAAATACATTCCTGTGTAGGACTTTTTAACTTTTATAATCTCCTCTGGAGTTCCCTCTGCTATTACTGTTCCTCCTAAGTCTCCACCCTCTGGACCTAAGTCTATTATATAATCAGCACATTTTATAACGTCTAAATTATGTTCAATTACAATTACGGTATTGCCTGCATCAGTTAATCTCTGTATTATTTCAATGAGCCTTCTAACATCTTCAATATGAAGCCCTGTTGTTGGTTCATCTAAAATATAAAGCGTTCTTCCAGTACTTCTTTTTGATAATTCGTATGCAAGCTTAATTCTTTGTGCCTCTCCACCTGATAGTTGTGTTGATGGCTGACCAAGTTTAATATAGGATAACCCAACATCATAGAGTGTTTGAAGTTTATTTTTTATCCTTGGAATATTTTCAAAGAATTCTAATGCCTCCTCAACTGTCATATCAAGAACTTCTGCTATATTTTTACCCTTATATTTAACCTCTAACGTTTCACTATTGTATCTTTTTCCTTTACAAACCTCACAGGGAATGTAGACATCAGATAAAAACTGCATTTCAATTTTAATTATACCATCACCCGAACAAGCCTCACAACGTCCACCCTTAACATTAAAACTAAATCTTCCAGGTTTATATCCCCTCATTTTTGCCTCTGGAGTTTGAGCAAATACTTCTCTTATATAATCAAAGACTCCCGTATACGTTGCAGGATTTGAACGTGGTGTTCTACCTATTGGAGATTGGTCAATATCTATTATTTTATCTATCTGTTCAAGCCCTAATATATCCTTATGTTTTCCAGGCATATCTTTGATGTTTAATAATCTCTTAGCTGCCCCTTTATAGAGAATTTCGTTTATTAGCGTACTTTTACCTGAACCTGAAACTCCAGTTACACAAGTAAAAACACCAAGTGGAAATTTTACATTTATATTTTTAAGATTATTTTCTGCTGCACCTATAACTTCAATATATCCTTTAGGTTCTCTTCTTTTTTCTGGAACTTGAATCCTTCTTCTTCCTGATAGATATTGTCCTGTTATTGAGTTTTCATCTGCTGCAATCTCATCAGGTGTACCCTGTGCCACAATTCTTCCTCCGTGGGTTCCTGCACCAGGACCAATATCAATAATATGGTCTGCTGCTCTTATAGTATCTTCATCGTGTTCTACAACAATTAATGTGTTGCCTAAATTCCTTAAGTGTTTTAAAGTATCAAGAAGTCTATCGTTATCCCTTTGATGAAGTCCTATGCTTGGTTCATCAAGTATATATAAAACTCCGACCAGACTTGAGCCTATCTGTGTTGCCAGTCTTATTCTTTGAGACTCACCACCTGACAATGTAGATGCTGCCCTTGATAGAGTTAAATAGTCTAATCCGACATTTATCAGGAAGGTCAATCTTGCCTTTATCTCCTTTAAAATTTGGTGGGCAATCTTTTCCTCCTTCTCTGTTAAATTTAAATTTTCTATAAACTCAAGCTCCTTTTTTATTGATAAATCGCAGAATTTATCAATTGATAGTCCACCTATTGTAACTGACAAGCTCTCCTCCCTAAGTCTTGCTCCTTTACACTTTGGACAAGTTTTAAACTCCATATACCCCTCTATTTCATTCCTGATATACTCAGAATTAGTTTCCTTATATCTTCTTTGGAGGTTTGGAATTATACCCTCGAAGCTATACATCATTTCGCCTTTCCCATATTCCCTCTCAAAGCTCACCATAAACTTTTCGCCATCATTACCATAAAGAAGTAAATTTAATATATCCTTAGGCAGATTTTTAAGGGGTTCATCAAGACTAAATCCATAATGTTTTGAAAGGCCATAAAGTATTGAATATGTCCAAGTATCATCTCTAAGTTCACCCCAAGGCTTTATGGCTCCTTCATTTATTGATAGCTCCATATCCTTTATAACAAGATGCGGACTTATCTCCATTAGTGAACCTAAACCATCACACACGTCACATTTACCAAAGGGGCTGTTGAAGGAAAACATCCTTGGAGTAATCTCTCCTATACTAATATTACAATCAGGACAAGCAAAGTTTTCACTAAAGAGCATCTCTTCTTTTTCTATTACATCAATTATAACAAGTCCCTCAGAAAGTTTCAGAGCAGTTTCAATTGAATCTGTAAGTCTTGATTTAATTCCTTCCTTTATTACTATTCTATCAACAACTACCTCTATATTATGTTTTTTGTTCTTTTCCAGCTTTATTTCTTCATTTATATCATAAACTGTTCCATCTACTCTTACCCTAACAAATCCATCCTTCTTTATCTTTTCAAATAGCTTTGAATGTTCTCCTTTTCTGCCTCTAACAACAGGTGCTAAAACCTGTATTTTTGTTCTTTCCTCTATTTGAAGAACCCTTTCTACTATTTGGTCTATACTCATTTTTGTTATTTGTCTACCACATTTTGGACAATGAGGCTTACCTATTCTTGCATATAGAAGTCTTAAATAATCATATATTTCTGTAACAGTTCCAACAGTTGAACGCGGATTTTTGCTGGTTGTCTTTTGATCTATAGATATAGCTGGAGAAAGTCCCTCTATATAATCAACATCTGGTTTATTCATCTGACCCAAAAACTGTCTTGCATAGGCAGAAAGAGATTCAACATATCTTCTCTGTCCCTCTGCATAAATTGTATCAAAAGCAAGAGAAGATTTGCCTGAACCTGAAAGACCAGTCAAAACAACAAATTTATTTCTTGGTATTTCAACATCAATATTTTTAAGATTGTGTTCTCTTGCTCCCTTTATAATAATTTTATCTACAGCCATCTTTTCACCTCTTGTTCTTATATTAAAACTTATGCGTAATAAAGGTACAAATTGTGATAAAAGAACCATTTACCACATTATGTACCCAAATTAATTATGATATACCTTTGAGTTTATATATTTTATCTCTAAGCTCTGCTGCCCTTTCAAACTCAAGATTTTTAGCCGCTTCAAGCATCATCTCTTCTAATGTCCTAATTAATAAATCCTTATCCTCTGCCTTATAGATTTCCTTATCTTCAGCAACTTTAGTTGCCTCAATAATTTCGTGTACTGGCTTTATAACGGTCTTAGGTACTATTCCGTGTTTCTTATTGTAATCCATTTGTATCTTTCTTCTTCTATTAGTTTCATCTATTGCCCTTTTCATAGAGTCAGTAATTTTATCGGCATACATTATAACCTTACTCTCTGCATTTCTTGCAGCTCTACCTATTGTCTGTATAAGTGAAGTTTCTGAACGCAAGAAGCCTTCTTTATCTGCATCAAGTATTGCAACAAGGGCAACCTCTGGTATATCAAGCCCCTCTCTTAAAAGGTTTATCCCTACTAATACATCAAAATCACCTTTTCTTAGATCTCTAATAATCCTCATTCTCTCAAGAGTATCTATATCTGAATGTAAATATCTAACCTTTATGCCTACATCCTTTAGGTATTCAGTTAAATCTTCAGCCATCTTTTTTGTAAGAGTAGTAACTAATATTCTAAATCCTCTTGAAATCGTTGCTTTAATCTCTCCAATTAAATCATCAATTTGTCCCTTAATTGGTTTTACTACTATTTCTGGATCAAGAAGTCCAGTTGGTCTAATAATCTGTTCTACCACTTGAGTCGAATTTTCTATCTCATATTGTGATGGTGTTGCACTTACAAATAAAACTTGATTTATCTTCTTTTCAAACTCCTCAAATTTTAAAGGTCTATTATCATAGGCACAAGGAAGTCTAAATCCATACTCAACAAGATTGTCCTTCCTTGATTTATCACCTGCATACATAGCCCTAAGCTGTGGAAGTGTTACGTGGGATTCATCTATAAAAATTAAAAAATCATCTGGGAAGTAATCAAGTAAAGTGTAGGGAGGTTCTCCTTTTTGCCTTCCATCAAAGTGTCTTGAGTAATTTTCAATCCCATTACAATATCCAACTTCCCTTAGCATCTCTATATCATAATTTGTTCTTTGTTTTAATCTTTGAGCTTCAAGAAGTCTGTCCTGCTGCAATAATTCATTATACCTTTCCTCTAACTCCTTTTCTATTCCCTCTATTGCCTTTTCAATCTTTTCTCTTGATGCAGCATAGTGGGATGCAGGAAAAATAGAAATATGCTTTCTCTCTCCTAATATTTCACCAGTCAGTACATCTATCTCAGTTATTCTATCTATCTCATCACCAAAAAATTCAACCCTTATTGCCTTTTCAGATTGAGAGGCTGGAAATATCTCAAGCACATCTCCTCTAACTCTAAAGGTTCCTCTTATAAAATTTATATCATTTCTTTGATATTGTATATCAACAAGCCTTCTTATAACCTCATCCCTGTCCCTTTCCATTCCTACTCTTAAAGAAACTACAAGGTCTCTATATTCATTAGGGTCCCCTAAACCATATATACAGGAAACACTTGCTACAATTATTACATCCCTTCTTTCAAACAAAGCTGATGTCGCAGAGTGTCTCAGCTTATCTATTTCATCGTTTATGGATGCATCCTTTTCTATATATGTGTCTGTATGAGGAACATAGGCTTCTGGTTGATAGTAATCGTAATAACTAACAAAATATTCAACTGCATTTTCAGGGAAAAATTCCTTAAACTCACTACAAAGCTGAGCTGCTAATGTTTTGTTGTGGGCAATAACAAGAGTTGGTTTCTGAACTCTTTCTATTATATTTGCCATAGTAAAGGTTTTTCCTGAACCTGTAACTCCTAAAAGAGTTTGACACCTATCTCCTCTTTTTATTCCTTCAACAAGTTTGTCTATTGCCTGTGGTTGGTCTCCTGTTGGTTTAAAATTTGATACTATTTTAAATTCTCCCATCTACTTCACCTCTGAACATATGTTCGCAATTTTAATTATATAACTTTATATTTTAAACGTCCAGTAGTATATTTAAATATTTCAAT
This sequence comes from Caloramator sp., assembly GCF_020054765.1. Lineage (NCBI taxonomy): Bacteria > Bacillati > Bacillota > Clostridia > Eubacteriales > Clostridiaceae > Caloramator > Caloramator sp. Next base: position 142,261 of record NZ_JAIHAO010000001.1, read on the forward strand.
ATAAAAAGAACAGGGTATGTATTAAACATACTCTGTTCAAAATTATTTTTTATTCTCTTAACTTTATAGTATATAAATTAATTCTATTTTAAAGTTATAAAGTAATCTACCAATCGTCTTCTTAAGGCATCTACCTCACTAAAGTCTGTTGCTTGTATATAATATTTTTCAAGCTCATCATGTAAATTCTTAATCAAAGAATATACTTCCTTTGCTTCATTTATTTTATCTCTATATCTAACCTCTATTGTCTTAATTGGGTCTTCATTTTCTTTGACGATATTTTGATCAATACACTCAAACATATCAACAACTTTGTCATTTTCATTTGGATTATATACGTGTGGTACTGTTCCATCAAGCATTACAAAACTACGAGCTGGTATAATAATCATATCTATACTTGACGGATCAAAGGCACAGTGATAAAATTCAACATCCAATCCCGCCTCAATTGCTGCCCTTGCAACTTTTTTAGTCATAGTAGATTTACCTGTACCTGGTCTTCCCTTTACAATTATTCTATTTTTTAATCCTTGAATTAAATCCTCATAAAAACACTGCTGTCCCTGTGGTGTCATTGCTCCTGCAAATCTATGAACCTCTTCTCCTTTTCTATCAAGGGATGTTAAATTAAGTCCATTTATTATTTCTTGTGTAATTTTGTCTGCCTTTTCAAAATCCATTCCCTTTAAATATTCCTTTTCCCATTCATCGTGTATTAACTTTGCCTCTCTAAGCAGTGAGAAAAATATTGAATATTGTTCACTAATCTTATCAGTGTAATATATTATTGGCTTTTTATATTTTCTAATCAAATCAATATCCCAGTAATCTCCAAAATTTAATATTCTCTCAACTGCACCTGGATATTTAGGGTCAATAACATGTGGTGCTGTTCCATCAACAATTGCAATGTTTAAATCGTTTATTACTATGCCATCTAAAGAATCCATATCTGCAGAGCAGTAAACATAATCAACATCAAATCCCTTTAATTCAAGTTCATTTCCTATTTTATGCATAAAACTTGACTTACCACACCCAGGTCCACCCTTTATAATATATATTTTATCCCTTCCCTTAAGTACATAGTCAAAATATGATACGAATCCTGATGAAGTATTTGCGGAAGCAAAATATTTTTTACCCATATAATCCTCCAAATAATATTCTTCAATAAATTATTATATGAAAAAAGGTACTAATTGGTACCTTTCTTTACATAAACTTAGCAATATTTAATATACTAACACTGATGGTTCATTCTAAATCATTACGATATCATAAATAATCATAAAAACTCAATGCCTTTTTTAAGGCTAAATTTAAATACTTTATTCATAAAACTTAAAAAATTTATTCCCAAACCCTATTATCTAAAACAATTAGTAGCTTTTGCACAAAAATCAGATCTTAAATATATTTTCTAATTTACATTATTATACATTTTATATAATTTTCTTAAACAAGACTCCTTCTCCTTATAAAAAGTATAAAGAATCCTATAAACCCTATTATACCACTTATTATAAACACATTATTTGCACCTAAGTATTTTGCTAATGTTCCTGCATAAATACTTCCTAATGGTGTTAATCCCCCAAAAACTAATGAATATACACTCATTATTCTTCCCCTCATATCATCAGGAGAATTAAACTGCAATATACTATTTGATGTTGTACTGAAAAGTATCATAAACAGTCCTAATAAGATTAAAATCAAAATAGATAAATTATAGCTTTTTACAAATCCTATAACAATCAAGAAAAACGAAAGACCCAAAGAACCCCAAAGCTGTAAAAATAAAGCTCTTTGTCTACTACCCCTTGTTGCTACAAAAATAGCTCCAATTAGAGCACCAAAACCTACAGATGATAGGAGTATTCCATATGCCTTTTCCTGCATCATTAAATAATCTTTTGTGTATATAGGAATTAATACATTAAAATTCATACAAAAGGTTGGTATTATTACAAGAGAAATTAATGTATAAAAAAGTTTTGGGTTAGTTTTTATATACTTCAATCCTTCCTTGATTTCCTTTTTAGGATCCTTTATTTTTTCCCTTGATGGACTATCCTTCATCTTCATCATAAATAATCCTATTAGTACCGCTATGAAACTTATTGCATTTAAGAAAAAACACCATTTTGCACCCAAATCTGCCATTACCTTTCCTGCAACTGCTGGTCCTATTAACCTTGCTGAATTAAAGGCAGCTGAATTTAAGGCTATTGCATTTAAAAGATGTTTTTTACCCTCTACAAGTTCAACAACAAAAGATTGTCTTGTTGGATTATCAAGTGCTTGGACTGTTCCTACTAAAAATAATAATATCAGTATAACGGGATAACTTAAAAGGTTAAAATAAATTAATACAAAAAAAATTAATGCAATTACAAGAAGCATCAATTGTGTAAATATTAAAATTTTCCTTTTTGGATAACGTTCTATAATAAGACCTGCAAATAATGAAAAAACAAATAAAGGTGTAAACTGAACTGCTGTCATAAGACCAGATAAAAATCCATCTCGTGTCATAGAATAAACCAACCAATTTAGTGCTGCATTCTGCATCCAAGTACCTATTAAAGAAATACATTGTCCAATCCAAAACAGCTTATAATTGCGGTGTGTAAATGCTGGAAAATATTCTCGTATAAAACTACCCAAATCCCTCATCCCCTCTATGTAAAATATAAACTCGTAATAATATTGTAACATTTTTAGTTAAAAGATGCTATCTAATTATTGAATAATAAAAAGCCCTACGAATTATATTCAATAGGGCCTTTAAATAAACCAATCATTTAAAATTATTCTAATTTTTTTAGGTCTTCACAATTATTTTCTATTTTTAATAATATAAAATTTCACTAATCAAGATCCATTATAGGTATATATCCATCCTCTTGAGGAATTGTTATTATTCCTAATGAACCTATTTCTGTCTGATAGTTGTAATATTCGAGGCTTTTAACTTTACCATCTATCTTTACAACATCAATCCAAAGATATCTATCTGCCTCATCTAATACAATCTTTGCATCATAAAGAGTATTTACTCTTCTATTATTTATTGAAATTATCTTATCTCCTGTCTCAATTCCCATTTTCTCCGCTGGCGAGTTAGGAACCACATCTAATATTTTAATTCCATCGTATGTGTTTTCCCATAATGAATTCAATGTTTTTTCTTTTTTTCTGTTTAAAAATATTATGAGCTCATGAAAAACAGGAGAAAATATTGCAGCAATATATTTAAATACATATATCTTCATTGATAGAACTACTAAAACAAATAATGTTATGCTAAATATAAATAAATTTAAAGATGATTCCTTTACCTTTTGTTTTGGCAGCCTACTTATTGTAAAGTCACCATATCCAAGTATAGCAAATAATGGTGTTAAAGAAAACACTGCATCCTGTAAATCTTTAGGCATTCCATCTGGTTTAATAAGTGGCCACCAATCTGGTGTCGGTATAGTATCACCACCAACTGGTGTTAAAGATAATAAAATCAATATCATAAGGGGTATTATCCAAAATCTTGTTAATAGAAAACCTCCAACTATTTTATTATTCTTCCTAAAGAACATCGGTACAGGAAATCTCGCACCGTCAAAATACATAAGAATTGATTCAACAAGATGTAATAATGCAACAAGAATTAGAATTGCCGTTATATCAATATTTAGGAAACTTCTTAATATAGGAATTTGACTTATATTAACTATACCTCTTACATTTAAAAAGCTTAAAATAAGACTCAATAAACTTATTATGCCTCCTGAGTAGGATAAACATATAAAATGAGAATCAAATAACATAACTAATAATAAAGATAAAATTATTATAAAAATTGCTCCTTCAAGTTTACCAAAGGTTATTCCAAATACAGTTATTAATATACTAACAAACATCCCACTTAAAATTCCTGCAAGAAGTGAAGATGCCATCATTTCCATCTTCTTATACTTTATTACTCCATATACATCCTTCTGTATTGATTCTAATCGCTTATATTGAAAAAATAAAATGAAAAACATTATCCAAAATATGGGTTCAAATATAAAGGATAATACAACCTGTGCATAGTTTCTTATAGCTTCCCATATAAGTCTTAAAATCATAAAAACCCTCCAAAACTTGATTAGATTTTTAGCCCCCAAGCTATCTTGGGGGCCAATAAATTATTGCTTACTTCTTAAAACTTCTATTGCCTTTTGTATTTGAATATCTTCTTTGTAGCTTAATTCTCTTTCCTTATCCTTTTCAGGTAAATCTAATACTATGTGTGGCTCAATTCCCTTTCCTTGTATACATTCACCTGACGGAGTATAGTATCTTGCAATTGTAACCTTTAAACCTTCATTATTAGGAAGAGGTATTATGTCTTGCACTAATCCTTTTCCGAAGGTTCTTGTACCTATGATTACACCTGCTTTAAAATCACGAACAGCCCCAGTTAAAATTTCAGATGCACTTGCTGAACCTCCATCAACAAGAAGAACAAGAGGAACATTAAGCTTATTAGAATCAGACTTCCACTCTTCCCTTTTTCCTTGATTATCAATTGTATAAACAATAGTTCCTTCTCCAAGTATTCTGTCTGCTATCTTTGTGCACTGATCTAAAAGTCCTCCTGGGTTGCCTCTAAGGTCAATAATTAGACCCTTTATTTCTTGATTTAATAATTTATCTAATGCATTATTAAAGGCTTCTGATGTATTTTCATCAAATGTAGTTATTCTAATGTATCCAATATTATTCTCAATAACATCACTTTTTACAGATTTTATAATAATTTTAGCTCTTGTAAGTTCAAAATCTATTGTTCCTTTTCCCTCTCTATATATAGTCAATTTAACCTTTGTTCCTTCTGGTCCCTTTATCATTGAAGTTGCCTTTTCTAATTCATTCCCTGATACCTCTTGATCATTAACCTTTATAATTATGTCCCCCGATAAAATACCTGCTTTATATGCTGGTGTATCTTCTATTGGTGCAACAACAACTATTTTTCCGTCCTTATTACCTACATATAATCCAACACCTGCATAGGAACCTTGAGTGTGAGTTAAAAGGTCTTCGAATTCCTTTTTATTCATAAAAACAGTATAGGGATCACCAATACCATCTACCATTCCCTTTACAGCACCCTCAACAAGTTTATTTTCATCAATCTTATCTACATATCTTTGTTCAAGTATTGATTTTATTGACATCATCTTTCCAAACTGCTTTACAAAATCATATTCCTGTTTACTTACAATTTTTTTCCCGCCTATAAAAGGAATAGGAACAAAAATAAGTATTGATGCTGTAATTAAATTAGTAATTAAAATTAATGAAATAGCCTTTTTAATTGAAATCTGCCTCTTACTCATCAAGAACACCTCAAATCTTTGAACTTATATTATATTTTATTTTATACACTATTACATTATATCATTAATTTTATTTTTTTCCATTTATTTTGTCTCAAATTTAATAAAATTTTACTTTTATGCTCAATACAATACCTCCAATATTTTTATATAATCTTTAAATATGCAAATCTGAACTTAGATTTATACATTTTATACATTAACTTATGATAAAAAAGTACCTCAAAACTATTAAATGTTTTGAGGTACCTTTACTATATAACTACCTTATTTACATACTCTGAAGTCATCGCCTTTAAAAGGCTACCATAATCCATTTTAAATTCAACAACATCTCCAACTTTGTAGTTTATATTGCTCCTTGTTACATCAAGAATTGTGTGGTCAGAACTTGCACCTAAGATATCTATATTTTTATCAAGTGGAATCAACCCCTCAGGATTTATATCCTGCCTTCCTATTGCAACTATAGCTCTTTTTATTATTCCCCTATCTTCATAGTGGGGTTTATTTCCAAAAGCATCCATACCTATATTACCAATAGGAACTGAGGGCTTCTTTTTTATCTCTACTATTTCAGCCTTTAAAATAAATGTATCGTCGGAAAGGGAATCTATTTTCTTCCCAAAGGCAGTTTCTCTCCCAAGTATTGCAACCTCTCCGAGTCTAAGGTTGTTTATACCATTTGGTAACCTGCCATCCTCTAATAGATAATAGCTACTTGAGTTTCCACCTGATATATACTCAATATCCAGCGAATACTTATTTGCCATATCAAGTGCAATGCTTGTTAACCTTCCTAAATTATTTTCATCTGGTATAACTCCACCATAACAGGTTAGATTTGTACCAAATCCTTTTATTTCAATTCCATCAACCTTTAATACTTCTTTAATAAAATCATCAATATCATCAGGCCAAACACCTTCCCTTAAATCCCCCATATCCAGCATTATTATTATCCTATGCCTTTTTCCAAGTTTTTTTGCCTTCTCTCCTAAAACACGAATTGTATCTATTTCTGAATTCAAGCTATAATCTGACCATAAAACAACGTCCTCTGCCTCATCAATCATAGGAATTCTTAAAAGAATTTTTTTTGCCCTAATATCCTTCATTTTTTTTAAGTTTTGTATTCTTGAATCTGCCAAACCATCAATTCCACAGTCAACTAAATGTGAAACAATATCTGGATATGCACAAAAACTTTTAGTTACTATCCAAACCTTAACTCCTCTATTTGTACATCTATCAACTAAATACTTTATATTTTGTTTGTATTTATTGATATCTATAACTATCTGTGGATACAAAGTACCACCCCTAAATCCCCAAACTCTTTTTTAAAATTTTAAGTGCCGCCTCTTCATATTTTTTTGAAAGTACTCCTAATGATGCCATAATATAACAATTATCGACTAAAATCTCAACGCTATCCTTAGGATAAAGAAACATTCCTCCCGTATTATCTTGAGGTATCTTTTTCATTATATTAACCCTATTGGGCAGCCTTGTTAAGGCTCCTCCTGTACCTATTATCCATTTAACATTTGTTAAATCCTTTCCTTCTGCAATTGTTTTTTTGCCACTTGGACCATAAATATATCTTATTGAACCCACGTGTCTTCTTACAGCTGTAAGTACTGCCTCCTGCGTCATAAATTCAACAAACTCAATTTCTCTTTCTGTTTTAGGTATTGGTTTTCTATTATTTATAAGCTCCTCTGCATTCCAAAATTTCTTTTTTACATTCTCAAGCCCTATTCTTTCTACTATGTGTGGAAGATTTACATATACTCCCAAATCTCCTTCAACAGTCCTTTTAGCAAAGGGTTCTGGGCTAATCATTATTCTTTGGATTTCATCACTTCCCTGCGTTACAGAATGTACATCTGTAGTTGCTCCACCAACATCAAGAACCATCAAATCTCCTATCTCCCTTTGCAAGAGAATTGCACACTCCATAACAGCTCCGGGTGTTGGAATAATTGGTCCATTGACCATCTGCCTAACCTTTTGCATTCCAGGTGCACCTGTTATATGTTCCTCAAATACACTTTGTATAACTCTTCTTGTAGGTTCAACATTTAGCTCATCTATCCTTGGATATACATTTTCTACAATATATAGTTTTTGTTCATATTCTTCAAAAATCAATTTAACATCCTCGTGATTTTCTATATTTCCTGCATATATAACAGGAACATCCAACTTTAGTTTTGCTATCTCCTCTGCATTGTAAATGGCTGTATCTCTTTCTCCATAATCAAGTCCACCTGCAACAAGTATTATATTAGGTTTTATCTCCTTTATTTTATTTAAATCACTTCTTCTTAGTTTGCCAGCTGTAACTAACTTAATGATAGCACCAGCCCCAAGGGCAGCCTCTCTTGCTGCCCTTGCAGTCATATCAAAAACAAGGCCGTGCACAGTCATTCTAAGTCCACCTGCTGCGCTACTTGTTGCCAAAAAATCATCATATTCAATATTATTTACTCCAATATTCTTCTTTAAATCATCTAATGCCATATTAAGTCCGATAGTAACATCTCCATCTAATACCGTAGTTGGTCCCTGTCCCTGTCCTATAAATTCAGAATTTTTTAAGTCAAAGGCATTTACAACCGTTGTAGTACTGCCTATTTCAGCAACTAAAACATTAACCTTCATAATTCTCCATTTCCCTTCTTCTCTTAACTAAAAATGAAGCAACGTCATTACCCTTTGTCCCACGACCAAATCCTGCATCCATACCTGCTGATTTTGCTATCTCATCAGTTACTTGAGTTCCTCCTGCACAAACAATCAACTTATCTCTTACACCCTTTTCTATACAGAGCTCATGTATTTTTTTCATATTCTTTATATGAACATCATTATGGGTAATTATTGTACTTGCAAGAATTGCATCTGCGTTGAATTCTATTGCTGCATCCACAAGTTTTTCAACTGGACAAGAAGTTCCAAGATATAGACACTCTATTCCATACTTTTCAATTCCACCGTGCTTTATGTCTATAACTTCTCTTAATCCTACAGAATGTTCATCCTCACCAACTGTTGCTGCAACTACCTTCATTGGTTTTCTTTCTATGTCCTTCCTTATTTCTTCATCGGATAATACCTCAGGTTTTTTTGGAATTTCAAGTTTTGATACATCTATAGTAAATGGTACCCTTCCTTTTATTTCAACAAGTGTTCCCTCTGCAGGCTGCATTACTTGTTTATGGATTACAACTACATCCTCAAGCCCCATCTTCTTTCCTATTTCCATTGCTGCAAATTCTGCAACCCTCTCTTCAACAGGTAAGAAAATAGTAGTTGCTACTATACCATCTCCACACCACTCAACCTCTGGTTTAATTTCTGTTGAATGTCTTAGGTTTTCAGTCTCCTTTAATCTTCTATTTACATTATCATTTTCATCCAGTTCATCAATAAATACTATCTTTTCAGGTTTACAGAAGGTACATCCATCTATTAAATCACACGCCTTTTCAATTCCCTCTGGGAGATTGTTATAACCAAAGTGCTCACAAACAGGTGCCATATAGTCCTTGTCCCTTTCTACTACAGTACCAACGCCTATTCCACCATTTATCTGTCTTGCAATACCATCACCGTTTCTTTCTGGATACATACCAGAATCAACAAAGAATCCCATTTCAACAGCCTTAAAGTATCCACCAACCTCAAGTATTTCCTCCATAAATAGAACTGCTCTCTCTTTTAATTCTCTTACCTTATCTACTAAATATCCGTCCTTTTTAAGTTCTACCATTTCAAGAAGTCCATCCATACCAATCAAGGCTTGCTTTGCTGTGTTTATGGCGTGTATATTGTTGTAGTGCCAAGGAACATTTCTACCTTCATCTGGTGTAATTGTAGATTGTATATCTGCTCTTGTTAGTCTTGAAATTAGTAGGTTTAATACGTGGGTTACAGTAGCTTCTCTTGTACAGCTTTCCATATATTTTGTATTCATCTGTGCCCTCATCTTATAATCTTTAAATAACTGTCTTAGTGCCACTGCATAAGGAAGGTCAATTCTTAAACAAGGTGCTGGTGGTGCTGTTGGAGGAACTGTTGATAATGCTATGTTTTGTGGTTTCATTCCAACCATCTTTGAGTATGCACAGTTTATTGCGTGTTGCACCATAAGTTCTGGCATAACCTTATAGCCCTTCATAGCTGTTGCATTTGCATTGTGAGCACCATCTATCTGCACCATATCTGCAAAGGCCATTATTTTCTTTGCAACCGCTGCATCAACAAATGACCTTACCATATTTATATTTCTATAAAGGACATTATACTGTGGGTCTTGATGTGCACCATTTACTCCCTCTTCTGCAAACATAACTGCTATATCTGGCCCTGCAACACCTGATACATAGGAATGAAAATTTATTGGTCTTCCAACTTCTTCTTCAATTATATCAAGTGCTTTTCTTGTAGCTCTAACTTGTTTTCTTGATATAGGAACTCCTCCTACACCTTCTGGAGTACCTTCAATAAGTCCATCATAATGGCTTTGTCCTGCAGTTCTTATTACCATTATATGATCTGCACCGTGCCAAGCAGCCATTCTCATTCTTCTAATATCATCTTCAAATCTACCTGATGCAATTTCAGTTGTAATTACACAGTCTGGCTGAGGATCTATATAACCAAAGCTTTTTGCTGCTGGAAGTGGGCAACTATTTTTCAAAGGTTTTGATGCTTGATGATATTCAAATTCTCCATATACTTGATTACCCTGTTCTTCCCTCCAATGCCATCCCCTTCTCTTTGGTCTATAATTTTTAAGATCCTTTAATATTTCTTCTATGTTCAACTTTTCGTTTTTCTCCAACATACTATACCCCCCTTAAAATAGTGCTGGTACTTCGTCCCAGGCTTTTCCTTCAACAAGTAATAAACCTGCTTCTCTTATTGGTATATTTTTCTTTTTAGCTAACCTATAAACTACATTTCCTGCACCCTTTCCAAGTAGTCCTAAATTTTGTACCCCTTCAACAATTGCCTTTGCCTCTATACTTGAAAATCCCATTCTTAAAAGAACTGACCTTTCAACAGCCGGCGAAGTGTGGGTATATGCAATTTCCACAAGTGGTTTTACTATTTCCTCTGCAAGCTGCCAAAATCTTTTTTCTAATTCTTCATCTGTTAAATTTTTAAGATGCTGTCTTCTAATTTCAAAATCATCAGGCCTCTTAACTGCCATTTTAACCCCTCCTTATTAAACAACCTTTACATTAATTTCAGTAAGTATTTTTTTTACTTCTTCTATTGAAAGTTTTGTATCCTCTGCTAAAAATTCCGCATCCTTTATACCTATTTCATCAACTTTATAGTTATCAATACAGTTTTTGATATATGATTTTTTTAGTTTATTTAAATCTACATCTCTTGCCTTTATTAAACTTGGATTCTCTGGAAGAATTATACTCTCTCCTGCTCTTTCTTCTTCTGGATCGCCAAATCTAATATCTATTCCATTTTCCCTTGCAAAGGATAGCTGTGCCATATGATGCTTCCCAGCTCCTGTATATTCAGTCTCTTGAACTACTATTATTTGATCTTCATCCATCTCCTGTGCTATATAAAAGGCTGCAGTAAGAGATGTATTTCCTGCTGGGCCTCTTTCTAATCCCTCAAGTTGTGCTAAAGCCTCAGTTATATAAAATACTTCACCCTGCTTTATAGTTACATACCTATCTAAGTATCTCAAAGGTCGTGCTGCACTTCTTGGAACATCTGATCTATCTGGCCAAGTTGCAAAGGGAATCCCAAAACCGGTATGTCCTGTTGTGAAGGATTTTCTATTAAAGTCCCTATCTGATGCCATATGAAGTCCTGTTAAATCAACGCTTGCACCAACTACTTTAGTGTTAAGTGCACCAGCCTTTATAAGTCCCCTTGCTGTCCCTGTAACATTTCCTCCACCTGCGTGAGTTATAACTACAGCATCAGGATCTTTTCCAAGCTGTTCTCTACACTGAATAGCAACTTCATAGCCTAATGTTTCAACTCCTGCTATTCCATATGGAGAATATAGTGAAGCATTAAAGTATCCTGTCTCTTCAAGAATTCTTAAAAATGTATAAAATAATTCTGGTCCTACTGTAAGCTGAACAACTTCTGCTCCATAACATTCGCATTTTCTCTGTTTTTCTAATATCTCAGGCTGTCCAACTTTTCTTGAATCATAGCACTCCTGAACTATAATACAATTTAAATTTCTCATCGCTGCCTGTGAAGCAACTGCAGCACCATAGTTTCCACTTGTTGCTGCAACTACACCCTTATATCCTAATTTTTTAGCGTGGTATACTGAAATTGCAGCACGTCTATCTTTAAAACTTCCTGACGGATTGCAGGCTTCATCCTTTATAAATATTCTTGCTCCCTTACCCTTTGGAGAAATTTTTCTCACAAGAGCTGTTAAATTTTTTAGCTCAATAAGGGGTGTATTTCCTACTCCAGCATCCCTTTGTATGTTCTGTACCTCTTGTAGTGTATAGCCTGTTTCCCTCATCATTCTTTCATAGTCAAACCCAATTCTTGATGTTTGAAATTTTGAATAATCTATACCAACAGCCATCTTCATTATTTCATTTTTTCTGGCCATAACGGCATTATAACTATAATCTGCCACATCCTTCACCGTCCTTTAAAATTTTTCTTAAATCTTGCCCTATCTTTAAAATTTCAGGAACAAAATTACCAAAATCGTGTTTATAGCTTGGATTTACTTCAACTAAAGTTCCTCTAACTTGTCTGTTAGTTAAAGTAGTAATATAAACTTCATCTCCAATCATTGCATCACTATTTAAATACCCCTTTACCCACATCTCAAGCGGAACATTTTTTGTTTCCTCAGGTAGGTTTGACGCTCTTTCATCAGGCCTTAGCACTATTTGATGTATCTGTACATAAGTTCCCTTCTTTATAACATCCAAAGTTCTCACCTCTATTTAGTAAGATGCATTCTAAAATCATTCATTATAGCGTGTGGAATTGGTAAATCTTTCATAGTAACAAGTCCTGGTTTTGCATTTAAAACGTGGGGTATCATATTAACTGCTGTAGCAATTGTTCCTATTCCTCCTGGAACCTCAGGCTTTATACATAGACTTATATTTGGATCTCCTTCAATCCATATATAATCACCAGTTTCTATATTTTCTATCTCTGGATGTATCTGTTGTGGGTGCTCAAGTGCTATAACCACTTCACCATTTTTAAGACCATATCCACAGTGGTTACATCCACATACCATACCAGGTTCAACAACAACATCCTTTGTTTCCCTATGAGTATTTGATATAATTGGTTCCTTTGTCTGCTTTACTTCATCTATTTCTATTCCAAGTGCATCTGCTATCATTGGTATTGATTCTTCGAATCCAACGTGACCGTATACAGAACCATCTTCAATTCCCTTCATAAATTCTTCTACAGTAAGTCCAACTCCCTGCTCTCTCATAACTGTCTTTCCAAAAGGTGATAGGTCATTTATCCTTGCTGCTCTTATTTTCTTTACGTTTCTACAAACTGCACTTAAAGTTATTATTAATGTGTCTAAAACAAATCCTGGGTTTACACCTGTTCCAAGTACAGTAACTCCATTCGCCTTTGCAATTTCATCTATTTCCTTTGATAATTCTGGTTCTGCTGTAAAAGGATATGCCATTTCTTCTGCAATTGTTATGCAGTTCATTTTATGGCTACAGATCAATTTAATTTGCTTTTCTACTCCCTTTACAAAGGAATCAATTGCAAGTAAAACTACATCCGCCTCTACTTCACTTAATGTCTTTTCTGCGTCTGAAGATATTTTTATTCCAAGTTTTCTACCAATTCCAATATGTTCACCTAAATCTTTACCTTCATTTTCCTTCCTATCAATAGCACCAACAACTTCAATTCCTTCCTTGTCTAAAATCATTTTAACCATTCCACTGCCCATATTTCCTACGCCCCATTGAATAACCTTAATTTTATCCATATTTAACTCCTCCCAATACAATTTTTTATTATATATTGCAAATTTGGTGCCAAACTAAAGAGTAGCTTTTATTTAAAATATATTTAATAAAATTATATTTATAACACTAATGAAGTTAGAGTGTTTTAATATTCAATATTTTCTGATATTTAATTTTGACTGCAATAATTTTTGCACCTGCAAAACTTTATAATTTATAAAGTAAAAAAGCTCTATGCAAAATATTTTGCATAGAGCTTGCCGAAAAATATAAGCTATTTATTTATACCATATTTATTCAATTTATGCTGAAGAGTTTGCCTTTTTATCTTTAACAAACCTGCTGCTTTAGATATATTGTAGTTTGTTCTTTCAAGAGCTGTAAGTATTATACTTTTCTCTATATCCTCTAAGTAGTCATCTAATGGAACATTAAAATCATACTTTAAGTCGCTTATTTTAGATGTATACCTTTTAAATATTAGTTCCTGAACATTTGGTGCAAAATGTTCTCTTTTTAGTATATGACCAGTAACCATATTCATTGCACCTTCAATGTAGTTTTTCAGCTCCCTCACATTGCCTGGCCAATCATAGCTTAAAAAACCATCATAAACTTCATCGGATACTTCCCAAACATCCTTAATAAGTTCTGTATTATATTTTTTAATAAATTGGTTTATAAAAATTGGTATATCCTCTTTTCTATCCCTAAGAGGAGGAATGTTTATATTAATTACACTTAGCCTATAATAGAGGTCTTTTCTTAAGTTTCCTTGTATAATTGAAGTATATGGGTCTTCATTTATTGTTGCAATAATTCTAACATCTATTGGAATGTCCCTAACATCTCCAATTCGTCTAATATATCCCTCCTGCAATACTCTTAAAAGTTTTGCCTGCAGGTTTACTGGCATTGAGTTTATTTCATCTAAAAGAAGCGTACCTCCATTTGCCTGTTCAAACAAACCTGGTCTATTTATTGCACCTGTAAAGCTCCCCTTTACAGTACCAAATAGGATACCCTCAAGAAGGCTCTCAGGTAATGCAGCACAGTTTACAGCAATAAATGGTTTTTTGTTTCTTTGACTTGATGAATGAATACATCGTGCTATTACCTCTTTCCCAGTACCTGTTTCACCTATAATTAATACTGTAGAATTAGTCCTACTTGCTTTCTTAGCCAATTCGATAGTTTTTAAAAAATCAGGACTTGCACCAACTATATCACTAAATTTAAACTCATCTAAATCATCTTCCCTATTATTGTTAAGTTGTAAAATTCTATCATACAACTCTTTTATTTTAGTAAAATTTTTAGATATTTCTACTGCCCCTAATGTTTTACCATCTAAAACAATAGGTATAGTTGTGTTAACAGTAGTTATGTTGTTACCTTTTTTGTTAAGGTATGTCTGATATCTATCAAGTTCAGGTTCTCCTGATTTTAAGCAGGAGAGTAAAGTACTTGTTGTTTCATTAAGATTTGGAAAGATGTCACACAAATTCTTGCCTACAACCTCATTTGAATTTAACCCCTCTATCTGTTCCATAGCTCTGTTGTATATTAATGTATTACCATCACTATCTACAACGTGAATCCCCTCATCGATATTATTTAGAATAATTTCAAGCAATCTATGCTCAAAATTCATAAAAATCCCCCTATCTAAAAATAATTAATGGGCTTAATAGCCCATTAATTATTTGTTTGTATATAGTGGAAACTTATCGCAAAGAGCCTTAACTCTTTCCTTTGCTGGTGTTAAGCCCTTTTCCCTATTATCTATTACCCAAGAAATTATATCTGCAATTGCGATCATTTCTTCTTTTCCAAATCCCCTTGTTGTTACTGCTGGTGTACCTATTCTAATACCACTTGTAACCATAGGCCCTTGTGGATCAAATGGTATTGTATTTTTATTAACTGTTATTCCAACTTCATCAAGAAGATGCTCTGCTTCTTTACCAGTTATATTTTTATTTCTTAAATCTATTAGCATAAGATGAGTGTCTGTACCGCCTGAAACTAAGTTAAATCCCCTATCTAATAGAGCATTAGCAAGATGTTTTGCATTTTCAATAACCTTCTTTTGATATTCTTTAAACTCATCACTCATTGCTTCTTTAAAGCAGACAGCCTTTGCTGCGATAACATGTTCAAGTGGACCACCCTGAATTCCTGGAAATATGGTTTTATCAATTATCTTTGCATATTCTTCTTTACAAAGTATTGCTCCACCTCTTGGACCTCTCAATGTTTTGTGAGTCGTAGTTGTTACAAAATCCGCATATTCAACAGGATTAGGATGTAGTCCTGCTGCAACAAGACCTGCAATATGTGCCATATCCACCATCATATATGCATCAATCTCATCACATATTTCTCTAATTTTTTTAAAATCAATAATTCTTGGATAGGCACTTGCACCTGCTACAATCATCTTTGGTTTTTCCCTATGTGCTATTTTTCTTAACTCATCATAGTCTATGTAACCATCTTCATTTACACCATAGGATATAAAATTAAACAATCTACCTGAAAAATTTACTGGACTTCCGTGGGTCAAATGTCCCCCGTGTGCTAAATTCATTCCTAATACTTTATCTCCTATTTCAAGAGCAGATAGATATACTGCCATATTGGCTTGAGAGCCTGAGTGTGGCTGAACATTTGCATGTTCTGCACCAAATAACTTTTTTAATCTTTCCCTTGCTAAATCTTCAACTATATCTACATATTCACATCCACCATAATATCTCTTACCAGGATAGCCCTCTGCATATTTATTTGTCAATTGTGAACCTTGTGCCTCCATAACCGCTTTACTTGTAAAATTCTCTGATGCAATTAGTTCAATTTTATTTTGTTGTCTTTCCATTTCCTTTAATATAGCCTCATATATTTCAGGGTCTACCTTTTTAACTTGCTCTAAACTCATCATACCCTCTCCTTTAAAATATCTTATATAATAAATTATAGAATTATCAGACATTTTTTACAAGCATAAATATATAAAATATACTATTTTCCTTAATATGTAAATTATTTTATAAATTTAACAATTGTTTCTATCAAGTCTTCTATTTCCTGTTCTGAAACAAAATCATCCGATGCCTTTAGAATGCAAGATTTTGAATAGTTCTCTAAAATTAATGCACCAACTTTACTTATAGCCGCTCTAACAGCTGCAACCTGAACTAAAATATCCCTACAGTCTGCATTGTTTTCTACCATCTTTTCAATTCCTTTGACTTGACCTTCAATTCTTCTTAATCTTTTTATTAAATCTTCCTTTGTACAACTCATTTTTTTACCCCCTGTTTATTATATCTTTTATAACTTCACCTGCAATTATTAGACCAACAACAGATGGAACAAAGGATATACTTGCAGGAATTTGTTTTCTCTGGTTTTCTTCTATTTGTTCATTATTGTTTCTTCTGATTGGTGTTTCCCTTGAGTAAACAACCTTTAAATCATTTACCCCTCTTTTTTTAAGCTCACTTCTCATAACCTTTGCCAGCGGACAAACAGAAGTTTTATAAATATCTGAAACTTCGAATTTTGTTGGATCTAATTTGTTACCTGCTCCCATACTACTAATAATAGGTATGTTTTTTTCTTTACACCTTACAACTAAATCTATTTTAGAAGAAACTGTATCTATAGCATCAATAACATAATCATAATCATCTTTTAGAAGTTCTTCTGCTGTATCTTTATTATAAAAAGTCTTATATGCAATTACTTGGCAGCTTGGATTTATATCTTTAATTCTTTCTGCCATAACCTCTACCTTAGGTCTTCCAACAGTTTTTGTTGTGGCGTGAATTTGTCTATTTATATTTGTTATACATATATCATCCTTATCAATCAATACTAAACTTCCTACTCCACCTCTTGTTAAGGCCTCTACTGCAAAGGAACCTACCCCTCCTACTCCAAATACTGCAACTTTACTATTTTTAAGCTTTTCTAATGCTTCACGTCCAATTAAAAGCTCAGTTCTTGAAAACGGTTCTAACATATTTTACCTCCTTAAACGTAAGAAAAAACCACCGTATCGGTTGATGGATAGATTGAACCTGCTCTCAGCAGGTGGGTGTCCTCCCTAAAGATTCACGCTTCCTACTACAATTGTGCAGGCCTGCAATCCACTTTAGGAGACCGGACTCCCTTTGTATTGATGTTGGCTCAATACTTAATCCATCTTAACGAATACGGCAGGCTATATTCAATTAGGTTAATTGTATTATACTATAGAATATTTTTTTTGTAAACTTCATTAGTGCCTTATCGGTATATTTAATATATCACTTTATTTTAAATTCATCAATCCACACTTTTAGGTTATGTTGCATTTTTATTTTTGGTTTTCTATAATTTGTATACACAACTCATCTAATTGTTTTTTATCAACTACATTAGGAGCATTTGATAATGGGCAAGCAGCATTTTGATTCTTAGGGAATGCAATCACATCCTTAATGTTTTCTGTGCCTGCAAGGAACATAATTAATCTATCAAATCCATACGCTATTCCTCCGTGTGGAGGTGGACCAAATTTAAAGGCTTCAAGTAGGAATCCAAATCTTTCCCAAGCATCCTCCATTGTAAATCCTAAAGCTTTAAACATTCTTTCTTGAAGTTTTGTATCGTGAATTCTTATACTTCCTCCACCTATTTCCTCGCCATTTAGTACAATATCATAGGCCTTTGCTCTAACTTTTCCAGGCTCAGTTTCAAGTAGCTCTATATCATCATCCATCGGTGAAGTAAATGGATGGTGTACTGCAACATATCTTCCCTCTTCTTCATCATATTCAAGTAGTGGGAATTCTGTAACCCAAAGGAACTTGTATTCTTTATTATCTGGACCTATAAGTCCAAGCTTTCTTGCCAGTTCAAGTCTAAGAGCACCTAAGGATGCAAATACTACCTTTGGTTTATCTGCAACAATTAATATTAAATCTCCATCCTTTGCTTCTGTCTTTTCTATTATTGCATTTAATTCTTCTTCCTTTAAGAATTTTGCTATTTGTGATTTTATTTCACCGTCCTTAAGAGCTATCCAAGCAAGTCCTTTTGCACCATAGGTCTTAACAAAGTCTGTTAATCTATCTATCTCTTTTCTTCCAAAGTCAGCACAGCCTTCTGCATTTATTGCCCTAACGTGACCACCCGATGCAACAGTATCTTTAAATACCTTAAATTCAGAATCCTTAACAATATCTGTTAAATCCTTTAATTCCATACCAAATCTTATATCAGGTTTATCAGAACCATATCTCTCCATAGCCTCTTTATATGGCATTCTTATAAATGGTATTTCTACGTCTACTCCCTTAACTTCCTTAAAAAGTCTTTGAATAAACTTTTCATTAATAGATATTACATCATCTACATCAACAAATGACATTTCAATATCAATTTGAGTAAATTCTGGTTGTCTATTAGCTCTTAAGTCTTCATCTCTAAAACATCTTACAATTTGAAAATATCTATCATAACCTGATATCATAAGTAACTGTTTAAATATTTGTGGTGATTGAGGAAGTGCATAAAATTTTCCTGGGAAATTTCTACTTGGTACCAAGTAGTCTCTTGCACCCTCTGGAGTACTCTTTGTTAAATATGGAGTTTCTATCTCTAAGAATCCATTTTCATCAAAGAAATCACGAACTACCTTTGCAGCCTTATGTCTTATCATTAAATTCCTTTGAAGGTCAGGTCTTCTTAAATCCAAATATCTGTATTTTAATCTTATTGCCTCTGATGCATCTAAGTTTTCCTTTATATATATTGGTGGTGTTTCTGATTCAGAAAGAATTTTTAATGCCTCTACCTTTATTTCTACTTTACCAGTTGGCATATTTAGATTTGGTGATTCTCTTAAAACAACTTCCCCTGTTACAGCAAGAACATATTCACTTCTTATTGAATGTGCCTTTTCAAAGGCTTCTTTGTTTATTTCATCTCCAAATACAACTTGAACAATTCCTGTTCTATCTCTAAGGTCAACAAATATTAGACCTCCTAAATCTCTTCTTCTTTGAACCCAACCCATAACTGTTACTTTGCTGCCTACCTTATCTTCAAATACTTCTCCACACATACAGGTTCTCTTTAAACCATTTAATGCTTCTGCCATTTTTTACCCTCCTTTATTATAAATTCACTTTAATGTCTTCTATAGATGTTTCTTTTTCTTCACCAGTCTCCATGTTCTTAATCTTAACTATTCCTTTACCTAATTCATCATCGCCTATTATAATAACGTAATCTGCACCTATCTTATTTGCATATTTCATTTGTGCCTTTAGGCTTCTGTTCATTAAATCCTTTTCTACACTTATGCCTTCTCTTCTTAAATCAAAGGCAATCCTTGATGAAGCCTTCTTTGCCCTCTCTCCTAAACTTGCAATGTATATTAGTTTTGGTTTCATATTTGGTATTTCTATTCCTTTAGACTCAAGCATTAGTATTAGTCTTTCAATACCAAGTCCAAATCCAACAGCAGGTGTTTTTGAGCCTCCTATTTCTTCAATTAAATTATCATATCTTCCCCCACCGCATACAGTGCTCTTTGCTCCAATATCCTCTGATATTATCTCAAAAACAGTTTTTGTATAGTAGTCTAATCCCCTAACTATATACGGATCAACAACATAATTTATATCTAAAGCATCCAATTCTGACTTTAAATCCTCAAAGTGATTTCTACATTCATCGCAAATATGATCAATTACAACAGGTGCACCCTCTGCAATCTTCTTACAAGTATCATTTTTACAGTCAAGCACTCTTAAAGGATTTCTATCATATCTTTCTTTGCAGGTTGGACATAAATCATCAAAATTCTTCTTTAAATACTCCTTAAGTGCATTGTTATAATTTGGTCTACAATTTGGGCATCCTATGTTATTTATATTAACAGTTAAATCCTGTAGACCTAAATTATTAAAAAAGGCGAAAGCAAGAGATATAACTTCTGCATCAGCTGATGCATCACTTGATCCAAATAGCTCAACACCAAACTGATGATGTTCTCTTAATCTTCCCTTTTGTACCTGTTCATATCTAAATACTGGTGTTATGTAGAAAAGTTTAGTTGGTTGTACCTCTGAATAAAGACCATTTTCTAAAAAGGCTCTTGCTGCTGGAGCTGTTCCCTCTGGTTTTAGTGTTATGCTTCTGCCTGCTTTGTCTAAAAATGTGTACATTTCCTTTTGAAATATGTCTGTTGTCTCTCCAACTCCTCTTTGAACAAGTTCAGTATGTTCAAAGGTTGGTGTTCTTATTTCTGAAAAACCAAAATAAGAACAAACTTCTCTAACTTTTTGTTCTATATACTGCCACTTATAGACATCCTTTGGTAAAACGTCTCTTGTACCCTTTGGTGCCTTTGTTATTAACATAGTATCCCTCCTTAAAACTCTTTATCAAAAAAAGAAACCGTCCCTAAAGCAAGGGACGGGTATTCTTCCCGCGGTGCCACCCTAATTGGCATAGCCCACTTAAATCTATAACGCCGATTGCGTGTATCCCTACTCAATTCAGGTACAAACTCCAGGGTGTCCTTCATCTCCCTTAACTTTAAAACTGCTCTCAATCTAAGGCAGTCTCTCCCTGTAAAGTGTTTGGAAACTACTCCTCCCCTTCATAGCATTTAAATATAAATTTTAGCTTTATTATACAAATACAAATATAACCTGTCAAGTAATATATTTTATTTTGTATATATTATATTGTCACTATCTTTCCTCATCTTCTATTAAGATTCTCTCACTCTCTTCTATAGGCAGTTCCTGAACGGATTTTAGCTTTCTTTCTATAGTCTTTGTCTTCTTTGCTGCAGTCTCTATTGTATTGCTTGCCTCCTGTAATTTCTTTTGTGTTTTTTCAAGTATATCACCAAACTTTGTAAACTCTGTCTTTACAGCACCAAGAAGAGCCCAAACTTCACTTGATCTTTTTTCTATTGCCAGGGTCCTAAATCCCATTTGTAAACTATTTAAAAGAGCCAAAATTGTAGTTGGACCTGTTACTATAACCTTATATTCCCTCTGTAATGTTTCAATCAACCCAACATCTCTAATAACCTCTGCAAATAGGCTTTCTGTTGGCAAAAACATAATCGCAAAGTCTGTGGTATTTGGAGGGTCTATGTATTTTTCAAATATACTCTTTGCCTCCTGTTTTATTCTATTTTCAAGTTGTTTTCTTGCAAAGTCCACGCCTTCCTTATTTCCCTCCTCCTGTGCATCAAGAAGCCTTTGATAGTCCTCCTGTGGAAACTTTGCATCTATAGGCAGGTAAACACATCTGTTTAAATCGTCCTTGCCCGGTAATTTAACTGCAAATTCTACTCTGTCCGAACTACCCTTTTTAGTGGCAACATTTTCTTCATACTGTTCCTTTGTAAGTATTTCAGAAATTATATTTGCAAGTTGAACTTCTCCCCATATTCCTCTAACTTTAACATTTGTAAGAGCCCTCTTTAAATCATTCACTCCAGTTGTTAAGCTTTGTATTTCTCCAAGTTGCTTATAAAGTGCCTCAAGCCTCTCACTTATGTTTTTAAATGACTGGGATAACCTATTTTCTAATGTAGAATGAAGTTTTTCGTCAACGGTTTGCCTCATCTCCTCAAGCTTTTTGTTGTTATCATTTTGAATTTGAGTAAGCTTTTCCTCTACACTTTGCCTTATTTTATCAAGACCATCTTGATTTTTCTTTAGAAAGTCAATTAGTTGGCTACTTACAACTTCAAGTTGCCTATTTTGCATATTTCCAATGTTTGTTATCTGTGTATTCAAACTATCTGTTAAACTTTTAATGCTTTGTAATAATTCCATTCTATTTTGGCTTAAGTTTTTATTTATTTCTTCTCTATTTCTCCCCATTTCATCCTTTATAACATTATTTATCCTATCCTCTAAATTTAGTGATAAATTTCTTAAGGGCCTTTCTATATCTAAAGCACCCTTTTGTTTTAAAATTATTATTAATTGTAATATAACTATAGCAATTAATAGGATTACAATAACTACATCCATATCATCACCCCCAATATAATTATAATTTGGTTGGTTAAATATGTAAATAAAAGATTGAAGTAAAACAAGTTATAGCTAATTTTAGTTATAAAATTTCTTTTTGTAAAATTATGTGTTAAAATAAGATTATCATCAAAAAGGGGTGATGCATTTGAATCCAATAGCCTTTTATGTATTTGGCATTGCAATAAGATGGTATGGAGTTTTAATCGCAGCTGGTATGCTTATTGCATTGATTGTTGCCAAAAATTAATTCAAAGTATTTAAATGTTGATTATGACCAATTTATCGACTGTGCTTTAATATCACTGCCCTTTGGAATAATTGGTGCACGCTTATACTATGTAATATTTAATTATAAGCTCTACATCAACAATCCAATAGACATTTTAAATATAAGAGAAGGTGGACTTGCTATCCACGGTGGAATCATATTTGGTATTCTTGCTGCCTACATATATTCTAAAAAAAGAGGTATAAACCTATTAAACTATCTTGATTTAGCTGCACCTTCAATTGTTCTTGCACAGTCAATAGGCAGGTGGGGTAACTTTTTTAATCAAGAAGCCCACGGTGGTGAAGTATCGAAGGAATATATAAGCAAATTCCCTGAGTTCATACAAAAGGGTATGTTTATAGATGGGAAATACTATCATCCAACTTTTCTCTACGAATCAATATGGAACCTTTTAATATTTATTATATTGATGATTATAATAAGATACATTATAACAAAGCGTGGGAACGTATTCTTTGTATATCTTCTTTTATATTCAATAGGCAGATTCTTAATCGAAGGATTAAGAACCGACAGTTTAATGATAGGGCCATTTAGAACTGCACAGATAGTAAGTGTTATAGGAATTTTAATTTCAACTATGTATATTTTATTAAATAAAGGTAAGGAACTATATTAGGTTCCTTACCTTTACTTATGTAGTATATCATCTATAGCCTCTATTTTTTTATTTATCATCTCATCAATTCTATTTATATACTCCCTAACATCCTTTACATTAGCAACTCTTTCTATTCTATTTTCTTCATCATATACAATCTTTGTTATTGCATCTGCACCTAATGATATGATAGAAATATTTTCAGCAATCATTTGAATGTTGTAAATACATTCCTTGCCTCTCTTGCTGTATCCAACATTCTCCAATGGGCTAACCATATTCTTTTGTCTATACATATAATATGGAATCATACCCATCTCTCTACAACAATTAGCAGCATAATTATACATCGAGATTACATTATCTGTTCTATGTTTATAATCTATTTCATTTAATATTGAGGCTCTTTTTATCGCCATTGTATGTATTGTAATGCTCTCTGGAGATAACTTTTTTAGTTCCTCCATTGTTTTATTTATTGAACCTAAATCTTCATCAGGAAGGCCTACTATAATATCCATATTAATATTATCAAAGCCAATCTCTCGTGCCAAATTAAACTTATCTATAATATCTTTAGTAGAGTGTCTCCTTCCAATTTTAATTAATGTTTCCTCATTCATTGTCTGTGGGTTTATACTAATCCTTGTTACACCATACTTCTTAAGTAAAATTAGCTTATTTTTATCAATTGAATCAGGTCGCCCTGCTTCAAAGGTAAATTCTCTCAATTTTTGTAGATTTACATAATTAGATAATTTGTCAAGTAATCTATTTATTTGTTCAAGACTTAAGGATGATGGCGTTCCTCCACCAAAGTATAAAGTATCAATAGATATACCATTGTCTTTTAGATAACTTAGGATTGAATCAAACTCCTTTATAAGAAAATCTACATATTCCTCAGCTATCTTTTCATTGCCATAAATTGAATTAGAAGCAAAGGAACAGTAAACACACCTTGTTGGACAGAAGGGAATTCCAACATATACGCTAACCTCATTTTTTTCTTTCTCTAAAAATTTTGCTTCATTCTCTGCAACCTCTATAGTTAAATTAGCCTTGTCCTCATTTAAAAGGTAATATTCTATCAAATGCTTCTTTATTTCTTCTAAACTATCCCCTCTTTTTTTAAGTTCGTGAACTATCTTTGTTGGTCTTATTCCAACCAATATTCCCCAGGGAATATTTTTCTCAAAATACCTACTAAGAGCCTTTAAAGCAGTTCTCTTTAAGGAATTTTTTATTAATTTAATATCATTCCCATCTATATTTTCTTTTTCTATTATTTCTCCTATTTTGAATAGAACCTGCTCTTCTTCTAAAATACTTTCTACTTCATAACCATCTTGGCAAAATTCTATTTCTTCCTTTTCATAAAATAGATTTAATATTTGAAATACTTCATATCTGTAATTATGTCCTATAAGTCCTACTCTTACCATCCTATACACCTACAAATACTTTTTAGTCTCCTGTCTTAACCTTTTTACAAACTTTTCACTAACCTTTAATTCTTTTGCTATATCACTATCAGTATAGCCGTTTTCCATCATTTCTGAGTACCTTTCGTAATCTAATTCATCAAGTGGGTTAACATAGGTTTCTGAGTAACCATTTGTTTTTTTCTTTTTCATATTAACCTCTCCTTTTATAAATTCAAATACATTTTTCCCACTTTGATGTCCATATATTCAATTTATTTTAAAAATGGGTTAAATCTTTTTTCAAACCCAATAGTTGTATATATTCCATGTCCTGGATATACCTTTGTTTTATCATTCAAAACTAATAGATTTTCCTTTATAGATTTTATCAACTCATCTTTATTTCCATTTGGAAAATCTGTCCTTCCTATTGAACCTCTAAAAAGGGCATCCCCTGTAAAAACAGAATCACCAACTAATATTGAGATACCACCTGGTGTATGCCCTGGAGTCTCTAATATTTTAAGTTCTAAATTTCCTACTTTTAAAACATTCTGTTGCTCAACATATAAATCAACATCAAAAAGCTTCATATTAGAATATATTGGTATTAATTCAATTGTTCCACCTTCTATTAAATATCTATCTTCTTTATGTGCAACTACTAATGCACCTGTTTCATCCTTTAACTTTTTTACTCCTGCTATATGGTCAGCGTGACCATGAGTTAAAATTACATATTTTAATTTAAAATTCATTGATCTAATATCTTCAATAAGTTCAGTTGTATCTCCACCTGGGTCTACACAAAATGCTTCATTTGTTTCTTCATCTACGACTAAATAACAATTAGTCTGAAAATATCCCACTTCATAAGTTTTAACTATCATTCTAATCACTCCTAAAAGTTTTTCTTACTGTCTAAAAGTAATGTAACTGGACCATCATTCTCAAGATTTACCTTCATATAAGCTTGAAACTGTCCTTTTTCTACTTTTTTTATATATTTTTTACACTCTTCAACAAATTCTAAATACATTTTTTCAGCATAGTCAGGCTTTGCTGCCATCATATAATTTGGTCTTCTTCCCTTTCTACAATCTCCGTAAAGTGTAAATTGTGAAACAACTAAGAGCTCCCCACCAACATCAATTAATGAAAGGTTCATTTTTCCTTCTTCATCATCAAATATTCTTAAGTTACAAACCTTCTCTGCTAAATATTTTATATCATCATCTGTATCTAATTCCTCTACTCCTAATAACACCAATATACCCTTATCAATGCTACCTACAACATTGCCTTCGACTTCAACTCTTGCACTATTTACTCGTTGCACAACAGCTCTCATAAAATCACCCCTAATTTCTGTTTCTATAAACATCTATTACGCCACTTAATTTCCTAAAATCCCTCATTATCTTCTCTAACTGCTCTGTATTTAAAACTTCTAAGGATAAATGTATAGTTGCTGTATTTTTTCTATTCGTTCTTGCATTTATTGCCTTTACTGATACTTTTGTATTTACTATTGTATTTGTAATATCTGCCAAAAGTCCTGTTCTATCTGTGGCTTCTATTTGAATATCTGCAACAAAGGATGATGTATGTTCTCCTGTCCACCTTGCTTCAATAACTCTTTCTGGTTCAACTTCTGATAAATGTTTAAAGTTTGTACAGTCTTTTCTATGAACAGAAACACCTCTACCCTTTGTTATAAATCCTATTATTTCATCACCTGGAACAGGATTGCAGCACTTTGCAAATCTAACCAATAAATCCTTTTCGCCTTTGACTTCAATTCCCTGCTTAACACCCTCACGTTTTCTTTCTCTTTGAATCGGTTTCTTTGGTTCAAAGTCAGCAACACTTTTAATTTCTTCCTTTTCCTTGTCTTTACATAGTTCTTCCTTTATTTTTCCAACAACTAATGAAGCCGATAACGCACCACTGCCAATTGTAGCATATAAGTCATCTATTTGTGCATAGTTAAACCTTTTCAAAACAACGTCTATTATATCCGACTTCATTGCATCAGAATATGATATCTTATGTCTTTTAAGTTCCTTTTCTATAAGCTCTTTGCCCTTTTCAATATTTTCTTCTTTATAAATCCTTTTAAAATACTGCTTTATCTTATTTTTTGCCTGTGAACTTTTTGCTATATTAAGCCAATCTCTGCTTGGACCTTTGGAGGTGCCTGATGTAATTATTTCTACTATATCTCCAGTCTTCAATTTATAATCAAGCGGAACCATTTTACCATTTACCTTAGCACCAATGCATTTATTCCCTATATCGGTGTGAATTCTATAGGCAAAATCTATAGGTGTGGAATCTACTGGTAAATCAATAACTGTTCCCTTAGGTGTAAAAACAAACACTTCATCAGAAAATAAATCAATTTTTACTGTCTCCATAAATTCCTTAGCATCTGTTGTTTGCTTTTGAAACTCAATTATTTCTCTTAGCCACTTTAGTCTATCGCCTAAATCATCACTTGTGATACCCTCTTTATATTTCCAATGAGCTGCAATACCATACTCTGCAGTTCTATGCATTTCCCAAGTTCTTATTTGTATTTCAAATGGCTGACCTCCTGGTCCTATAACTGTCGTATGAATCGATTGGTACATATTAGGCTTTGGCATTGCTATATAATCTTTAAACCTACCTGGTATTGGTTTCCATAATGTATGCACGATACCAAGAGCTGCATAACAGTCTCTTACTGTATCAACTATAACTCTAATCGCCAATAGATCAAATATTTGATCAAATGTTTTATTTTTATATACCATTTTTCTATAAATACTATAGAAATGCTTTGGACGTCCTTCAATATCCGCTATAATACCCGATTGTGATAACTTATTTTTTAGTATATCTATAATTTCATTTAATTCTTTTTCACGTTCGCCCCTTTTTTTCTGTACTTTATTAACCAATTCATAATACTCATCTGGTTTTAAATACCTTAAACATAAGTCCTCAAGTTCCCACTTTATTTTAGAAATACCCAATCTATGAGCAAGAGGTGCAAAAATATCTAAGGTCTCTTGGGCCTTCTCCTTTTGTTTATGTGGTGGAAGATATTTTAAAGTTCTCATATTATGAAGTCTATCAGCAAGTTTTATTAGAATTACCCTAACATCATTTGCCATAGCAACAAGCATCTTTCTAATATTTTCTGCCTGCTGTTCCTCCTTAGATTTATATTCAATTTTACCAAGCTTAGTAACACCTTCGACTAAGAAAGCAATCTGTGGATTAAACATATTTTTAATGTCTTCATAAGTATATTCCGTATCCTCAACCACATCATGTAAAAGAGCAGCACAAATAGTATCAGTATCAAGCCCAAGCTCTATTGTTATTAATGCAACTTCAACTGGATGCATTAAGTAAGGCTCACCTGATTCTCTATATTGATCCTTATGTGCCTTTTCTGCTAATTCATAAGCACGTTTTATTAAATCTATATCAACATCCAACTCCTGTTTTTTTATTTTTTCAATGATTATATCAAGCATAGCCGCCCTCACTTCTCTTGTTTATAATATATGGCTGGTATTCATACCAGCCATATTTTTTATTAATTATATCTCAACTTTTAATTAATTGCAATTTTTTTCGACATTAAAATTCATATTTGATAAGTGATTCTACATTATATTTACCAAGCTTTTCTCTACCATTTAATCCAGTTAATTCAATAAGGAAACACATACCAGCTACTTCTCCACCAAGTTGTTCTACTAAGTTTGCAACAGATGCAATAGTTCCTCCTGTAGCAAGTAAATCATCTACAATTAGAACCCTTTGGCCTGGCTTTATAGCGTCCTTGTGTATTTCAAGACAATCACTTCCATACTCTAAATCATATTCATATTTTAGGGTGTCAGCAGGTAGTTTACCTGGTTTTCTAACAGGTACAAATCCAACACCTAAGCCATATGCAACTGGAGTTCCAAATACAAAACCTCTAGCTTCTGGTCCAACAACTAAATCTATATTCTTATCCTTTGCATATTCAATCATCTTATCAACAGCATATTTAAAAGCTTCTCCATCCTTTAATAGAGTTGTAACATCCTTGAAACTTATACCTTTCTTTGGAAAATCTTCTATTATTCTTATTTTTTCAACTAAATTCATTTTTATACCTCCCACTTTAACTTATTAAATAGTTTTTTCAGATCTTCAATTTTTTTATTATAGTCATCAACTACAATATCCTCAAACTCAGATTTAAATTTTACTAATTTCAGCAGATCATTCTTTATAAATACCTTAGCGATTTCACTGTTTTTTAATGTCATAATAATTTTATACATTTGATATGGATTGACCTTATACTTTACCGATAATACATCAACTGTACCTATAAGTTCATTATGCAGCAAATCACTATAAACTTCAAATAAAATTTCCTTATCAATTTTAATATCTTCATAAAATTCATCTATTAAATCAATTGTTTCCTCTTCATAAAAATTATATACTTTTTTTGCACTATTTAAAACCTTTTCGTATTCATATATTCCTGGCAAGAAGTCGTATATAAGCACTTCTGAATTCATAAAATCTATCTCATCTACATAAGGACAAACTATAAATTGTGCATCAAATCCATCATTTTTAGAAAAATTAACTTTATAAAAATCAGTAAAATATTTTAATTCGTCTAATGATTTTTTTGAAGAAACAAGTATATAACCCTTTTTAAAATAGACAAATTCTTTTAAGAAATTTTCATTTTTAGGTATAAAATTAATGCCATCTAAATTAGAAGTAGATAAATTATTATTATCCAT
Source organism: Caloramator sp. (assembly GCF_020054765.1). Taxonomy (NCBI): domain Bacteria; kingdom Bacillati; phylum Bacillota; class Clostridia; order Eubacteriales; family Clostridiaceae; genus Caloramator; species Caloramator sp. Next base: position 171,859 of record NZ_JAIHAO010000001.1, read on the forward strand.
AAACTTTAAATATCTATAATAGTTGCTTTTAAAATACTCCGATAGCCACTTTGTATGAGGTCTAACTGCTTTTATCAATAATTGTAGATTTTTTGTATTATTCCACTTATTAATATCTAAGTTAAATACAACATCAATATTATCCCATTCTTTGTCCTTTAACTCTTCATAGCCATTGAAATAAACTCCATCATAAGTTATATTGTCTTTATCTAAAAGTAACTTTAAATGTTTGTTATTGCTCCCAACTGCTCTTTTAGAAAGAACCTTTAAATTTTCCATATAAAATATGGGGGATGGATTCCCAAAACCATAAGGTTCTAACTTTTTTATTTCTTCAGCTGTTTCAAAAGTAACATCTTCTGAGGACATTTCTAAATCTATATAAAGTTTAGGTAAAAACATTTCTACATCCATTTCTTTAGCATATTCATTTAATCTTGCAATAAGCTCACTAATCTTTGATTTTTCTATAGTTAAGCCTGCTGCAAGTTCGTGTCCACCAAACTTCACTAATATATCATCACATTTTAATAGATTTTCAAAGAGATTAAAACCCTCTATACTCCTGCCTGATCCCTTACACAATCCATCTTTATCTTCACAAAGAAGAATCACTGGTCTATGAAAACGTTCTACTAACCTTGACGCAACTATTCCCACTACACCAACGTGCCAAAAGGGTGACGAAAGGACTATTACTCTGTCTTTAGTTAAATCAAAATTATTTTGTATCATAATAAGGGATTCATTTAATATCTCTTCCTCTATTTTTTGACGGCTTCTGTTTTCTTGATCAAGATATTTTGCTATTTGCATCGCCTTATCTTCATCAGTTGTTGTAAATAATTCAACTGCTATTCTTGCATCACTTAATCTTCCTACTGCGTTTATTCTTGGTGCAATTTGAAAAGCTATTCCATAGGATGTAACTTCACTAATTCCTGCTACATTTTTTAATGCTTTAATACCAGATTTTTCACTATATTGAAGCTTTTTTAATCCTTGGCTTACAATAATTCTGTTTTCGCCAGTAATTTCGACAATATCTGCTATTGTGCCTATTGCACATAAATCTAAAAATTCTTCAAAGCCTGATAAATTATATCTAATCCACAAAGCCTGAACTAACTTAAAGGCGACTCCACATCCTGCCAAATTTTTATTTGGATATGTACAATCGTGCCTTTTAGGATTAATTACATAAGTATTTGGTATTACATCTTTACATTCGTGATGATCTGTTATTATTATATCCATTCCAAGTTCCTTTACGTATTCTACTTCTTCAACAGCAGTAATACCACAATCCACAGTTATAATCAAATCAGTTGCTAGCTGTTTAATGTAGTCTATCGCATCTTTATTTATACCATATCCTTCATTTAATCTATCAGGAATATAAAAGGAAACATCCACTCCTAATCTTCTAAAGGCTCTTATTAATATAGATGTACTTGTTATGCCATCAACATCATAGTCCCCATAAACAACAATCTTTTCTCTCTTTTTTATAGCTAAATCAATTCTTTCTACTGCTCTATCCATATCCTTTAACAAATAGGGATTAAAAAGGTTTTCTATTTTGGGGTTTAAAAAATCAAGAGCCTCTTTAGGTAGACTTATTCCTCTTGAATTCAATAGAGAATTTATTATTCTGTTTTTGTGAAGATTCTGGTTAACCTGTTCTACTTTTTTTATAACCCACTTCTTCATAGCACTTTTCCCCTCATTTTAGTTGAAACATATATATTATAAATTAGTTATAAAACTATTTCAATGGGGAAAAGAAAAAATAGTCAGGATAAACCTGACTATTTTTATTATGCCATTTTCTTTTCAGTCCATATATACCAAATAGGGCTTGCTATAAATATTGATGAATATGTACCACTTAGTATTCCTATAATAAGTGGAAGTGCAAACTCCTTAATTGAAGTAACTCCAAATACATAAAGAGCAGTTATTGTAAATAAAGTTGTTAAAGTTGTATTTATTGATCTTTTAATTGTTTGACTTATACTACCATTAACAAGATCTTTTGTATTACTAAATATTCCCCTTTTCTTATTTTCCCTTATTCTATCAAAAACAACTATTGTGTCATTAATTGAGTAACCTAAAACTGTAAGAATAGCTGCCACAAAACTACTATTTACAGGAATTTGCAAAAATACATAAACAGATATAGTTATTAAAACGTCGTGTATTAATGCAATTATAGCTGCTACACCGAATCTAAATTCAAATCTTAATGAAATATATATTAGCATTAATACAACTGCAACTAATGATGAATAGATAGCATTTCTCCTTAATTCCTTACCAATTGATGGTCCTATTCTATCTGTATATCTTGGCTTTTCTTGCTTTAAGTTAAATTTGTCCTTTATTTCTTTATAAAGTTGTGGAATTTGTTCATCAGTTATAGCATTACCTCTAATTGTAACCTCATCTGTACCAACCTTTTGTACTTGTGATGAAGAATCATATTTTGCTGAAATTTTTCTTATCTCCTCTAAAACACCATTATCTGGTTCTTTGTCCATCTTAACTGTAACTACTGTTCCACCTTTAAAATCAATACCTAAATTTAAGCCCTTAAAGGCCCAAATCAGCATTCCAACTATTATTATTGAAAGTGATATAGCAAACCATACTCTTGCTCTTTCTACTATTTTTAACATCAAAATCCCTCCCCTTATGCTCCATACATTTTTTGGTTGTCAATCCAGTTTGAATTAACAAAATTCTTCAATAGAAATTTTGTTACAGTAATTGCTGTAAATAGTGAACATACAACACCTGTTACAAGGGTAAGGGCAAAACCTTTAACTTGACCTGCACCAAGCCACATTAAAACTAAACCTGCAATAATTGTAGTTATATTAGAGTCAAGAATAGATGGTAATGCTCTGCTAAAACCTGCATCCACAGCAGTTCTTATGGATTTACCTAATTTCAATTCTTCCTTTATTCTCTCAAATATTAGTACGTTGGCATCAACAGCCATACCAATTGATAATAATAAACCTGCAATACCAGGTAGAGTAAGAGTCGCCTTTAATACTGTTGTAAATATAAGCATTGTAAGCATAATATAAACTGCAAGTGCAAGGTCAGCTATAATTCCAGGCACTCTATAGTAAATTACCATAAATAACATCATTAATGCTATACCAATAGTAGCAGCCTTTTTACTTGTTGGAATAGCATCTGCACCAAGTGATGGTCCTATTGTTTTTACAGTTGCAGGTACTAATTCTACAGGCAGTGCTCCTGATTTTATTATACCAGCAAGTCTTTTTGCTTCTTCAATATCCTTGCTTCCTTCTATTATAGCTTCCCCAGTTGTTATCACACTCTTTACTACTGGTGCTGATACAAGTTCTTCGTCCATATATATTGATATAACTTGGCCTACATATTTTTCAGTTGCTTCAGCAAACTTCTTAGTTCCAGCTTCATTTAATTTTAGCTGAACAACAGGCTGGTTTGTCTGTTGATTAACTCCAACTGTTGCATCCTTTATATCTTCTCCTGTTATAACAATATCATTGTTTGGTCCTCTAAATGTTAGTTTTCCTGTTTTTCCTATTTGTTTTAGAGCATTTTCCGCATCATAAACTCCAGGAATTTCTATTCTTATTCTGTTTTGTTGTGTAACAGTAACAACTGACTCATTAACACCTAAGGCATTAACTCTTAGCTCTATTAGTTGCTTTGTTCTCTCTATAGTTTCCTTTGATACATTATCTCCCTTTATTTCCTCTTCAATATAGACTCCACCCTTTAGGTCAAGTCCTAATTTTGTTATTTCTCCAATTGAACTTATCTTATAATCACCTACTATAAGTCCTGATGATAGTATGTAGGCAAAAAGAACTATTAATACAGATGAAATTATGAACTTTAGTCTACTTTTTGTCTTAACTCGCATTTAAAATCCCCCTTTCAGATTACAACAATCTTGCATCATTAATTACAAGTTGGAAGTTAGTGTTTAAAAATGCAGCAGCCTTTCTACACATCATCATCCTTGCTAAGAAAATCTCAAAGTATTCCATGACAGGACATATCTCTATATTTATCTTAAGATTTAATCTTATTATTCTTTCATCCTTAATAATTTCTACCTCTGACCTCTCTGCTGCATAGTTAACTCTGTCGTGTATATCAAATGTTGCAAATTCCTTGTTTCTCACCCTCCCTCTATGTACATCTGTTTTATCTGCTATAATAAGTGCAGCCGCAATATCATTTACAGGATGACCATATTCTTCTTCGTGATTTCCAATTGCCGATGCAATATATGCAATCTCATCATATTTCATTCCCATTTCCTTTAGTATTCTCATTGCAAGAATTGCACCTGTCTGTCCATGGTCATGTCTACTTACAACATTACCAATATCGTGTAAAAAACCTGCAATAGCTGCAAGTTCAACCTCTCTATCCGAATATCCTAATTTTTTTAGGATATCTGAAGCTATATTTGATACTATTGTAGCATGTCTTAAACTGTGCTCTGTAAAGCCCATTGATCCTAAAAATTTGTCACCTTGTTGCATATAGGTTTTAACTTCTTCATTGTTTTTAACATCATTTAATGTAATCATATAGCTCCACCTCTTATATTATTCTACGTATTCTTTAAAATTCCTGCTAATTTTAGTAAAAGTTTTTTATTACATAAAAAAAGGGATAGAACCCCCTTTATCATTTATAATCTTGAGCAAGGCTCATATAATTTATTGCAGACTGTCTTATGTTTTCTATTTCTTCATCAGTTAGCTGTCTTACAACCTTTGCAGGAGTTCCCATTACTAAACTCTTTGGGGGTATTTCTTTGCCCTGTGTAACTACAGAACCTGCCGCAACTATTGAATCTTCTCCAATAACTGCACCATTTAATATAACTGCACCCATTCCAATAAGGCATCTATCCTTAACCTGTGCACCATGAACTATTGCATTGTGGCCTATCGTAACATAATCCCCAATTAGCGTTGGAGCATTTTTATCTGAATGAAGAACACAACCATCCTGAATGTTAACGCACTTCCCTATAGATATTTTATTTATATCTCCCCTTAAAACTGCCCTATACCAAATGCTACTTCCTTCTTTTACTTCTACTTCACCTATTATATCTGCTGATTCAGCAACAAATACATCCTGTGCAATTTTAGGAAGTTTTTCGAAATAATTTCTTATCATATTTATTCCTCCATAAGTTTAGCTTTTATAGCTATTGCACATTCAACCCTCTTCTTCATCATTTTACAGCCAAGTTCGTATGGTATGTGTATATCTTTGTTGAAGCTGTAGTTATTTGCTTGACATCCTCCTGAACAATAAAACCTTGCCCAACATTCCATACATTTTGGCTTATTATATATATGTCCATTTTTAAAGGTTTTTATTAATTCATCATTTGATATTCCATCAAAAACATTTCCCAATTTAAACTCTTCATTACCTACAAATTGGTGACAAGGATATATATCTCCGTCTGGAGTTACTGCAACATATTCATATCCTGCACCGCAACCTGAAATTCTTTTATAAACACAAGGTCCTCCATTTACATCTATATTAAAATGATAGAATTTAAATCCTCTTCCTTGTTTTTCTCTATTTACTATCTCTTCTGCTAATTTATCATATTGTTCAAATATTGTATCTAAGTCCTCTTCTCTTAAAGAAAGAGGATGCTTGTCTTCAAGAACTACAGGTTCAATCGATATTTCCTTAAAACCTTCATCTGCAAGCATCATTACATCATTATAAAAATCAAGATTTTCTCTTGTGAAGGTTCCTCTAACATAATATTGCTTTCCATCTTTTCTTTTTTCAACCATTGCCTTTATTTTAGGTAATATATCATCAAAGGTTCCAGTACCATCATATCTTATTCTTATTTTATCATTAACCTCTTTTCTTCCATCAATGCTTAAAACTACATTACCCATATTTTCATCTATAAATTCCATTATTTCATCATTAAGTAATGTAGCGTTTGTTGTTATTGTAAATCTTATATTTTTTCCTGTCTCTTTTTCTCTTTTTCTTGCATATTCTACTATTTCTTTAACAGTCTTAAAATTCATTAATGGTTCTCCACCAAACAAATCAACCTCAACATTTCTTCTTGGACCAGCGTTTTCTATAACAAAATCTACTGCTCTTTTTCCTACTTCAGGTGACATAAGCTTTCTTTCACCCTTATAATCACCCTCTGAAGCAAAGCAGTACTTACACTTTAGATTGCAATCATGTGCTATATTTAAGCACATAGCCTTTATATATGATGGCCCATTATCATTTAATATTATATTTTTATATGGATCCTCAGTATAAAGTAAACCTTCTTCCTCTAACTGTTTTATTTCGTTATATGCTTCCTCTATTTGTTCTTCTGTATACTTGTCTTTTAAATTTATTAGAATTTCACTTAAATCCTTATATTTATAATAATCTAATACATCATAAACAATATCATCAACAACGTGAATTGCTCCACTGTTTACATCTATTACTATGTTCATTCCCATTTGTTTAAATTTGTGTAGTTTCAACGTTTTTTCCTCCTTATTCAATAGTTAAAAAGCAGTAACATAAGTTACTGCCATAAATTATCTATTCTCGCATTCAAGATTTGCAACTGTACAAGAAGTTTTACAAGCTGATTGGCATGAGTTCGCACACTCTTTGCATCCTGGTTTTGCTATGCTGTTCTTAAGAGCACCCATGTTTATTGTCTTTATATGCTTCATGTCTACTCCTCCTTTTTTTATGCTTTACACTTTTATGATTATAACACATTAAAAGTTTATACTCAAGAGTAAAAAGTATTTTGTGCATAAAATGTTAATATTAACTTAACTAAGTCATTTTTTCATCTTATCTATCTGCCAAAATAATACCAATAAGTCCAGAGAAAATTCCAATAACTAAGGACATAATTAACATAATTACTAATCCTTTAAAATGAATATTACCCTTTTGTACAAATAAGGATACCATTCCTACCACAACCATATAAAGTATCCCTATTATTCCACCGTGAAGGTATCCCTTTGTCTTAATTTTAAAACATCCATATAAAGCTGCATAAACAATGCTAAGCACTGTTATTATAAATGTAACTGTATCTATATGTTTTGGATCTAAATTAGAATAATGAAATACAACAGCTGTTATTAAAAGCAATACAATAGATAAAATTATTCCTCTAATTATTGATTTTAAATAAATTATTGGAATATTTTCTTTAATATCTTGTTTTGACATTAAACCACCCCCATATTAATTATATGAGGGTGGCTCAATTATTTATGATTAAAATGTCCACTTACCTTCATTATATCCATATTTTTCAAAGAATTCCTCTTTAAAATCAAGAAGTCTATCTTCCATAATAGCCTGTCTTACATCTTCCATAAGCTTTAATAAGAATCTTAAGTTATGTATTGTTGTAAGTCTTGCACCTAATATCTCCTTTGCCTTAAATAAGTGTCTTATATATGCTCTTGAATAGTTTTTACAAGCATAACAATCACATTCTTCATCAAGTGGTCTAAAGTCTTCTGCATATTCTGCATTTCTAACAACCAATTTACCCTTGCTTGTAAATACTGTACCATTTCTTGCTATTCTTGTTGGAAGAACACAATCAAACATATCGACTCCTCTTATAACACCCTCTAAAAGAGCATCTGGACTACCTACACCCATCAAATATCTTGGTTTGTTTTCTGGAAGAAGATGTACTGTCCAATCTAAAACTTCATACATTATATCCTTTGGTTCACCAATACTCAATCCTCCAACAGCATATCCTGGGAAGTCAAGCTTTATCATTTCCCTTACACTTTCTTCTCTTAAATCTCTATACATTCCACCTTGAATTATTCCAAATAAAGCTTGCTTTTCTGTATTTTTATGAGCCTTAAGACATCTCTCTGCCCATCTTATAGTTCTATAGAGCGAATTTTTAGCATAATCATAATCACAAGGATAAGGCAAGCACTCATCAAAGGCCATTATAATATCTGCACCTAATGCATTCTCAATTTCTATTGCCTTTTCTGGTGAAATGAAATGTTTAGAACCATCAATATGGGATCTAAAGGTAACGCCCTCCTCTGTTATATCCCTCAATTGACTTAAACTAAATACTTGAAATCCTCCACTATCTGTAAGTATAGGTCTATCCCAGTTCATAAATTTATGCAGACCGCCAGCTTTTTCTACCAATTTTTCACCTGGTCTCATATATAGATGATATGTATTACTTAATATAATTTGAGCACCTATTTCCTTTAGTTCCTCAGGAGTCATTGTTTTTACTGTTGCTTGTGTTCCAACAGGCATAAATATAGGTGTTTCAATTACTCCGTGTGGCGTATGTAGCCTTCCAAGTCTTGCCCCAGACTGTTTACAAGTTTTTATTAGTTCATATCTAATTGCTCCCATATTTTTTCCTCCTATTTTATAAACATTGCATCTCCAAAGCTAAAGAATCTGTATTTTTCCTTAACTGCTGTATTATATGCATTTAGAACCTTTTCACGTCCAGCCATTGCACTTACAAGCATTATAAGCGTTGACTCAGGTAAATGAAAGTTAGTTATTAGGCAATCTACGCACTTGAAATTATATCCTGGGTAAATAAAAATATCTGTCCAACCACTTTGTGGTATAACAAATCCATTTTCATCTGATGCTGTCTCTAAAGTTCTACAGGATGTTGTTCCAACAGCTATAATTCTTTTTCCATTCTTTTTTGTATTATTTATAATTTTTGCATTTTCCTCATCTATCATATAAAACTCTGAGTGCATTTTATGTTCTTCTATATTTTCAACCTTAACTGGTCTAAAGGTTCCAAGTCCTACGTGCAGGGTTAAATATGCAATCTTTACCCCTTTATTTTTAATTTTTTCTAAAAGCTCATTTGTAAAGTGTAGTCCAGCGGTAGGTGCTGCAGCTGATCCCTCAACCTTTGAATAAACAGTTTGATATCTCTCCCTATCCTTAAGTTCAGCCTTGATATATGGTGGAAGAGGCATATTACCTAATCTATCTAATATTTGCTCAAAAACGCCCTCATATTTAAACTCTATAATTCTACCACCTGATTCTGTATTATCTAAAACCTCACAGCGTAATTCTCCATCGCCAAACACAAACTTTGATCCTATCTTTGCTTTTTTACCGGGTTTAACCAATGTTTCCCATTTATCTTTATCTATTCTTTTTAAAAGAACAAATTCAACATTTGCCCCTGTATCTTCCTTTACACCAAATAACCTTGCAGGAATTACTCTGCTATTATTTAGAACTAAACAATCTCCCTCATTTAAAAACTCAATAATATCTTTAAATATTCTATGTTCAATTTCACCAGTTTTTTTATCTAAAACCATTAACCTTGACATATCTCTTGGTTCAATAGGTGTTTGTGCAATCAACTCCTCTGGTAAATCAAAATAAAAGTCCTTTACATTCATTAAATCACCTCTAAATATAAAGTTAGTAATTACAATAATTATTATTCATTATTTTTCTTCAAATTTAGATGTTTATATGCTGCTTCTGTTGCTATTCTTCCCCTTGGTGTTCTACTTATAAATCCAATCTGCAATAGATAAGGCTCATATACATCCTCAATTGTATCGCTTGATTCTCCTATGCAGTAGGATAACGTATCAAGTCCGACAGGACCTCCTCCAAATTTATTTATTATTGTTAAAAGCATCTTTCTATCTAAATTGTCTAATCCTAATTCATCTACATCCAATAAATTTAGAGCCTGCACAGCTATTTCATAGTTTATAACACCATCACCTTTAACCTCTGCAAAATCTCTAACCCTTTTTAATAATCTATTAGCAATTCTTGGCGTTCCCCTCGACCTCTTAGCAATTTCTGTTGCTCCCTCTAATGTTATTTCAGTTTTTAGTATTTTTGAAGAACGCATTATTATCTGTGTTAAATCCTCAACATTGTAATATTCAAGTCTACAAATTACACCAAATCTATCTCTTAATGGTGACGTTAGCATACCTGCCCTTGTAGTTGCTCCTATTAATGTAAACTTTGGTAAGTCAATTCTTATAGAACGTGCACTTGGCCCCTTTCCTATTATAATATCAAGTGCAAAATCCTCCATTGCAGGATATAGTATTTCTTCAACACTTCTATTTATTCTGTGTATTTCATCTATAAAAAGAACATCATTCTCTCCTAAATTTGTAAGAATAGCCGCCAAATCTCCTGCCTTTTCTATCGCTGGACCAGATGTAATCCTAAGACCAGCTCCCATTTCATTTGCTATTATTGCCGCAAGGGTTGTTTTACCAAGTCCTGGAGGTCCATATAACAAAACGTGGTCTAAGGATTCCCTTCTATTTTTTGCTGCCTTAATGAAAATGTCAAGTTTTTCTTTTACCTCACTTTGACCTATATACTCACTTAATGTCTTTGGTCTTAAGCTACCCTCTATATCTAAATCTTCATATTTTAAATTTGAAGCTACTATCCTATCCTCCAATTTTATTCACCTAACCTTTCATTAGCACCTTAAGTGAAAGCTTTATAATATCCTCCAACGAATTAGCTTGACTTGAAACCTTTGATACCGCAAAGAAAGCTTCCTTTCTTGAATATCCTAAGGCCATAAGAGCACCTATTGCCTCATTTTCATCTAATCCATTAATATTAATAGTTTCTTCATCCTGTTCTCCTTGTGTTAAATCAACATCCTTAAACTTATCCTTCAATTCCAATATTATTCTTTGAGCTGTCTTCTTTCCAACTCCCTGAGCCTTTACAATCATCTTCTCATTATTTGTAACTACAGCTAATATAAAGTCCGAAGCTGTAACTGTTGATAAAATTGAAACCGCAGCCTTTGGGCCTACACCTGATACAGAAATTAACATCTTAAATATATTTAATTCTTCTTTATTTAAAAAACCATAAAGTACATTTTCATCTTCTTTTATTTGTTGATATGTATATATTTTTATTTTTTCATTTTTATTTTGTAGCTTTTGGATATCTCTATGGGTCATACAAATCTTATATCCAATATCATTGCACTCTAAAACCACACCATCATCAAGTATTTCATCTACTATCCCCTTAATGTAGTATATCATATCATTCACCTCATCTCATCATAAAAAAATTACTCATATTGTTTGTATGTGCGTGACATATAGCAATAGCAAGTGCATCTGCAACATCATCAGGCTTTGGTATTTCCTTTAAGTTTAATAAAACCTTAACCATCTGCTGTATCTGTTTTTTGTCAGCTCGTCCATATCCTACTACTGCTTGCTTTACCTGAAGAGGAGTATATTCATAAATAGGTATTTTATTTTTTTGAGCTACTAAAACTGCTACGCCTCTTGCTTGACCAACAGTTATTGCTGTTTTGGCATTTTGATTAAAGAATAGTTCCTCCAGTGCAAATGCATCAGGTTTATACATTTTAATTATTTCATTTAATTCATCATATATTATTTCAAGCCTTTGAGGCACTGTATTTTTAGTTGTTGTTGTAATAGCTCTATAATCTAAAACACTAAATTTATTCTGCTTATGCTCAATTATTCCTATCCCCACAATCGCAATTCCTGGGTCTAAACCTAATATTATCATAATATCCTCCTGTACGAAAATTTGTTCGAATTTGATTATAGCAAAAAAAAAAGAGGATGCAAAGAGTTTGCATCCAGGCTGTTGAAAAAGTTATATATTGATTAGCCCCATGAAGGATTTCTTGGGCATTCGTTCATTTCGCTAAGCAATTCTAAGCTTTTCTTTGTTTGAAAAAGT